>NZ_JAQGJD010000165.1 GCF_028290785.1 Tardiphaga sp.
TTGTCGCCTATGTCGAGGGCAAGCCGCATCTGCTGCGGCGGCTGCATGAATTCGCCGGTCACGAACTCAGCCTGGCGCAGGACCAGATGCTGCTGCTCGGCCGTCGCACGGCGGAAGAAAAGGTCGCGGCTTTCCTGCTCAACCTGCAGACGCGCTACGCCCGGATCGGCGCGATGACGGTAACGGTGCCGCTGCCGATGAGCCGGCAGGACATCGCCGACTATCTCGGCCTTACCATCGAGACCGTCAGCCGCACGCTGACCAAGCTCGCCCGCGAGAAGGTCGTCGTGGTAGTGCCCGATGGCGTCCGCCTGCTCAGCACCGGCCGGCTGGATGAAATAGCGGCGGCGTGAATCGCGGCCGTTTCGATTTTTGATGCAGCTCAAAGCGGCCGATATCGCCCGGGCTAACCTCTCTCCATCACCCCATGGAGAACGAAATGCCTCTCGATAGCATGCTGGTCCTGTCCGCAGTCGTCCTAATGTTCCTGTGCTTTGCCGCGCCGGTGGCCTGGGCGGCCAACCGGACGTCGCGCCGGAACTAAGACCTCGGCCCACCGCGGGCTGATTATTCCTCCGAAACATGCCATGAAGTCCGGCCGGCGCGCCGTTGCGCCGCGGTCCGATTTCAGGTGTGCGAAGGAGACTCATGTGGCTGCCCATATAAGCCCGCTGGCCGGCAAGACGATCGCCCCCGCTTTGCTGGTCAACGTACCGCGACTGGTCACGGCGTATTTCGCCGGCAAACCGGACCCGACGATTCCGGCGCAGCGCGTCGCGTTCGGAACCTCCGGCCATCGCGGTTCCGCGTTCAGCACCTCGTTCAACGAGAACCACATCCTGGCGATCAGCCAGGCGATTTGTGACTATCGAATGAGCGCCGGCATCGACGGGCCGCTGTTCATCGGCATCGACACCCATGCGCTGGCCGAACCGGCGCTGGTCAGTGCGCTGGAAGTGTTCGCCGCCAACGGCGTCCATGTGATGATCGACCAGCACGACGGCTATACGCCGACGCCGGTGATCTCGCATGCCATCCTGACCTACAACAAGGGCCGCACGTCGGGCTTCGCCGACGGCGTGGTGGTGACGCCGTCGCACAATCCGCCGGAGGATGGCGGCTTCAAGTATAATCCGCCGAACGGCGGCCCGGCCGATACCGACATCACGGGCTTGATGGAGAAGGCGGCCAACGGATTTATCGAGAACGATCTCAAGGGCATCCAGCGCATGCCGCTGTCGCGGGCGCTGAAATCGGGCTTCGTGCAGCGCTACGACTACATTACGCCCTATGTCGCCGATCTCGGCAACGTCGTCGACATGGAAGCGATCCGCAACGCCGGAGTGAAGATCGGCATCGATCCGCTCGGCGGCGCCGGCGTGCACTACTGGCAGCCGATCGTCGAGCGCTACAAGCTCGACGCGACCATCGTCAGCGACGTCGTCGATCCCACCTTCCGCTTCATGACGGTGGACTGGGACGGCAAGATCCGGATGGACTGCTCCTCACCATACGCGATGCAGCGGCTGATCGCGATGCGCGACAAATTCGACGTGGCGTTCGCCAACGACACCGACGCCGATCGCCACGGCATCGTCACCCGCTCCGGCGGGCTGATGAACCCGAACCACTTTCTGGCGGCTTCGATTTCCTATCTGTTCGAGCATCGCCCGAACTGGGGCCGCGACGCCGCGGTCGGCAAGACCATCGTCTCCAGCGCCATCATCGATCGCGTGGTGAAGAAACTCGGCCGCAAGCTGGTCGAGACGCCGGTGGGCTTCAAATGGTTCGTCGATGGCTTGAGCAACGGCTCGTTCGGCTTCGGCGGCGAGGAGAGCGCCGGCGCCTCGTTCCTGCGCCGCGACGGCACGGTCTGGACCACCGACAAGGACGGGCTGATCCTCGGCCTGCTTGCCGCGGAAATCACCGCGGTGACGAAGGAAGATCCGAGCCAGCGCTTCGCGAAGCTGACGGAGGAGTTCGGCGTGCCGCATTACGAGCGCATCGATGCCCCGGCCAGCGTGGAGCAGAAGAACCTGCTGAAGAAGCTGTCGCCCGAGCAGATCGCGATGACCGAACTCGCCGGCGATCCGGTGACCTCGACGCTGACCGCGGCCCCCGGCAACAACGTCGCCTTCGGTGGCATCAAGGTATCGACCGCCAACGGTTGGTTCGCGGCGCGCCCGTCGGGCACCGAGGACGTCTACAAGGTCTATGCGGAAAGCTTTCGCAGCCCGGAGCATCTGCGGCAGATCCAGGACGATGCCCAGGCGGCGATCGCGAAGGTGTTTGCGGGGGCAAATAAGTAGAACGCGGTTCTATCCCTCCCCCCGCGTCTTCGCGGTGGGGAGGGTGGCCGGCCGATAGGCCGGTCGGGTGGGGGGTGGCGCAACAAACGCTACAGCGCGTGGGGCGCCCCCCACCCCGGCCTCCACGTCGGCGATGCCTTGCATCGCCTCGTTCGGCCGACCCTCCCCACCGCAAGTGCGGGGGGAGGGAGACCATCAGCGCCTGCGCAAAATCACTTCGCTCAATGCCCGCTCGTCCGCCACCTGAGCAACCGCTGCTCCACCATCGACATCGCCTGCGCGGTGACATAGCCGATCGCGCCCAGCAAAATCACGCCGGCGAACAGGTCCGCGGAGCGGAACGCGCGCGCCGACAGCAGCACCCAGTAGCCGAGGCCGTCGAGCCCGGCCAAAATCTCGCACACCACCGCGAGGATCAGCGCCACCGTGAGGCTGAGCCGCATCCCGGAGATGATGTCGGGACTGGCCGACGGCAGCGCGATCTTGAAGATCACCGCGAGGCGCGACATGTGCAGCGAGCGCGCCACCTCGTAGAGCCGCGGCTCGACGGCGGCGAAGCCGTGCACGGTGGCCAGCAGCATCGGCCAGATCGCGCCGAACGCGATCACGAACAGCGCCATGCCCTGGGTCAGGCCGAACAAAGCGATCGCCACCGGGATGATCGCCGACACCGGCAGCGGCCGCAAGAATTCCAGCGATGGCGCGACGTAGCTGCGCATCGCCTTCGACGAGCCGATCATGGCGCCGAGCGCGATACCGACGATCGACGCCAGCAGCCAGCCATAGGCCATGTGCTCCAGCGTGCCGATCGTCTTCGCCAGCAGGTCGCCCGAGGTGAAGCCGCGCACCAATGAGGCCCATGCGCGGTCGGGACCGGGCAGGAACACCGGCGATACCAGCTTCAGATTGGCGACGAGTTGCCACAGCCCGACAAATCCGGCGGCGACGAGAAAGCTGGCGGCGCGCCACATCAGCAACGCGGGGTTCATCGCGCCTCTCCCGCCAGCGCCGCCGGCCCGAACAGATGTTTTTGCGCGACGACGAGGCCGGCATTCAGCGCGTAGCCGATCAGCCCGATCCATACGAGATAGGCCAGCATCAGATCCGGCCGCAGGGCCTGCTGCGCGGTCATGATACTGGCGCCGAGCCCGATCGGGTTGATCGCGATTTCGACGGTGACGGCGACGATCAGCGCGATGCCGGCCGCCAGCCGGAACGCCAGGAAGATCCGCGGCAGCGCCGCCGGGACGATGATTTTCCGCACCCGGTCGCCGGGCGACAGTTTCAGCGCTCGCGACACCTCGATCAGCCGCGGTTCGATGCTGCGCACCGCCGCGCGCGACAGGATCAGGATCGGCCACACGCAGGCAAAGGCGACGATCACGATCTCCATGCGATAGCCGAAGCCAAGCGCGATCAGCGCGATCGGCAGCAGCGCGATCGACGGAATCGGCCGCAACGCTTCGATCGTCACTTCCATCAATCGGTCGAACGGCTGGAAGATGCCGAGCGCGATGCCCAGCGCCAGCCCGACGGCGCCGCCGAGCAGCAGTCCCGCAAACGCCGAGGCCAGCGTGTCTCTGGTCGCGCCAATGATCGAGCCGTCGGCAAAGGCCTCGGCCAGCGCCACCGCCACCGCGCTCGGCGGCGCCAGCGCGTCGCTCTGGATGCCGCTCGCGCGCGCCCCGATTTCCAGCGCCACCAGCAACGCGACCGGCAGCGCCGCCGCCTTCCAGCGTTCGCCGCTCATGCTTCCGACGCCTTGATGAAGTCGAACAATTCGCGGCGCAGGCGCAGGAATTCCGGCTGCTCGCGCGTGGTCAACTGGTCGCGCGGCCGCGGCAGGTCGATTGTGAGTTCGATGCCGATACGGCCGGGATGCGGCAACAGGCCGATGACGCGGTCGCCGAGATAGATCGCTTCTTCCAGATCATGCGTCACGAAGATCACGGTGGCGCCGCTCGCCGCGACCAATTCCAGCACTTCGTCCTGCAGGCCTTGCCGGGTCATCGCATCGAGCGCGCCAAACGGTTCGTCCATCAGCAGCGCCTTCGGCTCCTGTGCGAGACAGCGCGCGATCTGCAGCCGCTGCTGCATACCGCCGGACATCTCCGCCGGATATTTGCCGGCATGGTTCGGCAGCCCGACCTTGTGGAGCAGTTCGTCGATCCGCGCCGGCCGTTGCGACGCGGGCATGCCGATGGTCTCCAGCGCCAGCGACACGTTGCCGGCGGCGGTGCGCCACGGCAGCAGCGCCTTGCCGTAATCCTGGAACACAATCGCGACGTCGCGCCGCGGCGCGCGCATCGACGCGCCATCGAACGTGACATCGCCGGAGGTCGGCTGATACAGGCCGGCGGCGAGCCGCAGCGCGGTGGTCTTGCCGCAGCCGGAGGCGCCGATGATGCAGAGGAATTCGCCGGGCTTCACGTCGAGGCTGACGTCCTCGATGATGGTCTTGCCGCCGAGATCGAGCGTGACATGGGAAAACGCGATCTGCGCTTTCGCCGGCGAAACGGCCGCGGCAGGCGGGTGCGGACGCGCGGTGGCGGATAGGATCATGTTCAATCTCCCTGACCGGGCGGATAGACAAAGGCCAGCGTCGAGTGCAGATGCGACTCGAGCGTGGCCTGGGACGCGCTGATGTCGCGCGCGAGGATGCGGTCGGCGAGCAACTGGTGCGCGGCGACGAAGCGCGTGCCGCTGTCGAAGCCGCGCATCATCACGCGGCGATAGCGATAGGCCTGGTCGTACAGGTCGGAATGTGCCGACAGCAGCCGCTTCGAGCCGCAGGCCGACAGCAAAGCGGTGTGAAAACCCTTGTGCAACCGGTCGAAGTCCGCCGCGCCCTCGCGAAAGGCGTCGCCGGTGCGTTCGATATGCCGCCGCATCTGGTGCAGCGCGCCGAGGATGCCAGCCTCCCACGCGTCGTCGCCGTTCTGGATCGCCAGCCGCAGCGCCTCCATCTCGACCACGGTGCGCATCCGCGTGATGTCGGCGAGATCCTCGCGGCTGATGTCGGCGACGCGAAAGCCGCGCTGGCCGATGCCGACGATCAGCCCGCGCGACACCAGCCGCGACAGGCCCTCGCGCAATGGCGTGGCGCCGATCTCGTAGCGCTGCACGAGATCGACGATGCCGAGCCGCGTGCCGGGCGCGAGGTTGCCGGCAATGATGTCGTGCTGGACCAGACTGGCGGCGCGTTCGCTGAGCGTGTCCGCACCGGACACCTCCGCGCTGTGCTGTGTCGAGTCCGCCATATCAGTCCTACTTCAGCATGACTTTGTTGAGATCGACCTTGCTCTGCAGCATCTTCTGCGAGGCCATGATATCGATCCACCAGGCCAGTTGCTCGGCCTTCAGCACCGGCTCCGACTTGTTCGGCGCGGAGGCCTTGACCAGTTCGATGCTCTGCTTGGTGAATTTCGCAATCGAGGCCGCGGATTTCTCGCGGTCGTCATTGACGATCGGCGCGGCCTCGGCGATCGCCGCACGGAATTTCCGGATGACGTCCGGGTTCTTTTCGGCCCAGTCGCGCGACGCCGCATAGAAGATGATCGGCTCGGTGCGGTTCAGTTCGGCCGCGTAGCGCGCGCCGATGCTGCCGAGGCCGGCATTGGTCATGCGGGTCACGAAGGGTTCGGCGGTCAGCACGGCATCGACGCCGCCGGACTTGATGATGTCGGCCATGGTCGGGAAGGTTACCTCGACGAAGTTCACGCCCTTGGGATCGACGCCCTTTTCGACCAGCCATTTGACGAACAGCACGTGCAGGAAGGCGCCGAGGCCGGGCGCGCCGACCTTCTTGCCCACAAAATCCTTCGGCTCCTTGATGGTGATGCCGTTGCGGACGAAGGCGGTGATGTTGGCATTGGAGTTCGCGTTCATGACCGACGCGCCGGCCACCGCGACGAGATCGAGTCCGCCATCGACCGCCTGCAGGAACACGGTGGAGGTCGGGCCGCCGATCTGGATCGAGCCCGACAGGATCGCCGCGGGAATGTTGGAGTTGATGCCGATCAGCGTCATCTCGACGTCGAGGCCGTGCTTCTTGAAGATGCCTTCATCGACCGCGACCATCGCCGATGCGCAGTCCGTTGTTGCAGTGCAACCAACCTGCAGCTTGTTCTGCGCCTGTGCTGCACCTGCGAACAGCGTGGCCGCCAAAGCAACTCCTGCCAGCGTCTTCATGGGCACCTCCCTGAATGCGATATTTTGAATCGCCTCTTGTTTATCGATATTTTTTTTGATCCTATATTTTATCGAAGAACAAAAGCAAGAGGGAGAAGGACGTGAAACTCGCGACATATAGCGCCGGCGGCCAGCAGAAGGTCGGGCTGGTCCATTCCAACGACAGCCAACTGTTCGACCTCGCCGCCGCTGCCGCCCGTAACGGCGGTAACCCGGCCTTCGCCTCGATGCTGTCGCTGATCGACGCCGGCGAAGCCGCGCTCGATGCGGCGCGCACGCTGTTCGACAAGAATGCTGGCGACGAATCGCTGTCGGTCGCCGTCGCCGGCGCCGAGATTCTCGCCCCGGTGCCGGAGCCGCGGCAGTGCCGCGACGGGATGTCGTTTCCGCTGCACATCCTGCAGGCGCCGCGCGGCCAGCAGAAACTCGCGGCACGGGCGAAGAACGACATGGAAGAGCTGGCGCGGATCGAGGCCGAGCCGCTCGGCGAATTGCCGGAAGTGTACCGCCGCCAGCCGATCTACTACATCACCAACCGCTTCAGCGTGATGGGCACCAACACCACGGTGAAATGGCCGCGCTACAGCCGTGTGATGGATTACGAACTCGAATTCGGCATCATCACCAAGAACAAGGGCGCCAACATTTCGGCGGCGAAGGCGAAGGATCACATCTTCGGCTACACTATCTTCAACGATTTCTCCGCGCGCGACGCGCAGCGGCTGGAAATGGAAGGCCGGCTCGGCCCCGCCAAGGGCAAGAGCTTTGACGGCGGCAATGTGATGGGCCCGTGGATCGTCACCCCCGACGAGATCGGCGATCCCTACAATCTGAAGATGGAATGCCGCGTCAACGGCAAGATGCGTTCTACGGGCGTCACGAAGGGAATGCTATTTTCGTTCGAGGAAATCATTGCCCATGTGACGCAGGACGAGACGCTGATGCCCGGCGAGTTCATCGGCTCCGGCACCGTCGGTAACGGCTGCGGCCTCGAACTCGGCTGGTACCTCGAGCACAACGACGAGATCGAACTGGAGGTCGAGAAGATCGGCGTGCTGAAGAACAAGGTGGTGCGGCAGGACGTGTAACGCACCGACCCCTCCACGTCATTGCGAGGAGCGAAGCGACGTGGCAATCCAGAAGGCCGCAAGCTCGGTAAGAACTGGATTGCTTCGTCGCAAGGGCTCCTCGCAATGACGGCCATTAATGGCTCAATAAAAAACGACCAAAGGAACCCCATGGCCCGCCGTCTCATCGATATCTCCGTGCCCCTGCAGAACGACGTTCCCGCCGATCCGCCGGGCAACCATCCGACCATCCAGTACATCGACCATCAGCAGGGCCTGCCGCGCATGCTGCAGTTCTTCGACGGGCTGAAGAAGGAAGACCTGCCAGACGGCGAGGGCTGGGCGGTGGAGCAGATCAGCCTCTCGACCCATAACGGCACCCATCTCGACGCGCCGTATCATTTCCATCCGACCATGAATCGCGGCGAGCGCTCCTGGACCATCGACGAGGTGCCGCTGGAATGGTGCCTGCAGCCCGGGGTCAAGCTCGACTTCCGGCATTTTCCCGATGGCTATGTGGCGACCGCCGCCGACGTCGAGGCCGAGCTGAAGCGCATCGGCCATACGCTGAGCCCGCTGGAGATCGTGGTGGTCAACACTTCCGCCGGCGTCAAATACGGCCAGCAGGATTACGTCATCTCCGGCTGCGGCATGGGCTACGAGGCGACGATGTACCTGCTGGAAAGGGGCGTGCGCCTCACCGGCATCGACGGCTGGAGCTGGGACGCGCCGTTCGTCTACACCGCGAAGAAATATGCCGAGACCCACGACGCCAGCCTGATCTGGGAAGGCCACAAGGCCGGCCGCCACATCGGCTATTGTCATATCGAGA
>NZ_JAQGJD010000175.1 GCF_028290785.1 Tardiphaga sp.
AAGCGAAGCAATCCAGAAATCCCAAGCTCCGAAAAACTGGATTGCTTCGTCGCAACGGCTCCTCGCAATGACGAAGCGTGTACCTTAGCTCTTGCGTAAGAACACGTAGTCCGCCGAGTAGGGCTCGCTATGGAATGCGCCGGCGGTGCTGCAGGCGCCCGCGAGGACGCCGCCTGCCGTGTTGATCCGCTGCACCGTGGTGATGCCGCTCAGCAGGCCGTTGCCGCGATGCGCGGCGGCCTCCAGTTTCAGCCAGGGAATGTCTTTCGGCGTCGTGCCCGGCGCATTGGCCAGCACCTTGCCGACCACCGCGCTGCCGTCGCTATATTCCCAGTTCGGTCCGGCATAGTGGCGGCCCACGGTCTTGCCGTCGGCCATCAAGGTGGCGACCGGTTCGCGAAAGACCCAGGCGAGCTTGCCCGCCGCATCGGCCTTGCACTCATAGACCTGAGCGCCTTCGGCGTGGAATTTGGCGATCTGCGTCTCGCCCGGCGCGGCGATCGCGTCCGGGATCTGTGCCGATGCCACCCCCGCAAAGCCGGCCAACGACAAGGCGATCGTCGCTGTCTGAAGCGGGCGTCTTAAGTTGCTGGTCATGTCGAACCTCGCATGTGTCGTTGCTGGATATCTGCCGCTCGTCTCAAACTGCTGCGATCGTCTTCCGCAAAAACGCAAATCCCAGCGCCTGGCTCTGCGCCTGCTTGCTGTTGTCCACCGCACCGGAGTGGCCACCCGCCACGGTCTCATTGAACCACACCGGATAGCCCATTTCCTGCAGTTTCGCCGCCATCTTGCGGGCGTGGCCGGGATGGACGCGATCGTCGGTGCGGTTGGTGGTGATGAAGATCGGTGGATAGGTTTTGCCGGACTCGATCAGGTGATACGGCGAATATTTTTGCACGTATTGCCACTCCTCGGGAATTTCCGGATCGCCATATTCTGCGATCCAGCTCTGGCCCGCCAGCAGCTTGGTGTAGCGCGCCATATCAAGCAGCGGCACGCTGCACCAGATCGCGCCGAACAGTTCCGGATAGCGCGTCAGCATGTTGCCGACCAGCAACCCGCCATTGCTGCCGCCGTGGCAGGCGAGCTTTTGCGCTGACGTCACGCCGGATGCCGAGAGGTCGCGCGCCACCGATGCGAAATCGTCATGCGCGACATGCTTGGTCGCCTTGCGCGAAGCCAGATGCCAGGCCGGGCCGAACTCGCCGCCGCCACGGATATTGGCGATGGCATAGAGATGGCCTGCTTCGAGCCAGAGCTTGCCGGCAATGCCCATGTAAGCGGGCGTTAGCGAAATCTCGAAGCCGCCATAGCCGTAGAGAACGGTGGGCCGCGGCGTGCTGTTGTCGCCGAGATTTTTGCCGATCAGGAAGTAGGGGATATGCGTGCCGTCCGCCGCCACGGCGTGGCACTGTTTCACCTCGATGCCATCGGGATCGAAGTTGCGCGGCGCGTGCTTCAATTCCTCCAGCGGCCCGCCGCCATGCCACAACGCGGTGGTGGTCGGGCGGTCAAAGCCGGTGACGGTCAGCAGCACGTCCGCGCTGAGCTCGGCATCGTCCTCGCCGCCGAACGCGGCGGCGCTGATCGTGGCGTTGTCGGGCAGGCCGGGGATCGCGGTCTCCACCCAGCCCTCGCCGTCGCGCTGCGCCAGCGTGATGCGGCCACGGACGTTGTCGAGAATTTCCAGCACGATGCCGTGCCGCGTCTCCAGCCAGGATTGCAGCGCGCGGACAGGCGTCGGCGCGAAGATGATATCGAAGTCTCGGTCGCCGTCGATAAAGCGATCGAGATTGATGACGGCCACCGCGCCAGTCGGGATGGTGAGTTCGCCGACGCTCCAGTCCTGCTTCGGGCTGACGATGAGATCGTCGGCGTCGCAGCCGACCGAGATCTCGTCGGGCAGATCGAGCCGCACACGCTGGCCGGCATGCGATCCCTCCGCCTGTTCGACGAAGATGTGCGAGCGCGTGAAATCCAGCGCGCGCCAGTACATCGCGCGGCGGTGCGTCGGCCGGCGGTTGACGCCGAACCATGCCGCGACGTCCTGCTTCTCGGCTTCGAAAACGATTTCGGCGCTGGCAAGCGGCGTGCCGCGCGTCCATTTGCGGATCACGCGGGCATAGCCGGCCTCGGTCGTGTCCTCGGGCGTCTGCGCGCTGCCGAACAGCAGCGTGTTCTGATCCTGCCAGCTCGCCTGCGTCTTGGCCTTCGGCATGAAGAAGCCGCCTTTAACAAAGCTTTTGCTGGCGATGTCGAACTCGCGCACCTCGATGGCGTCGGTGCCGTTGAAGGACAGGCTGATCAGCGCGCGGCTCTTGTCCGGTGACCGCGCCGCGCCGGCAAACGCCCAGGCGATGCCTTCGGCGGCGTTCAACGCGTCGATGTCGAGCAGCACGTCCCAGTCCGGCGCGTCGGTCTTGTAAGACTGCAGCGTCGTTCTGCGCCACAGCCCGCGCGGATGCGCGGCGTCCTTCCAGAAGTTATACAGATGTTCGCCGGACTTGCCGACGAAGGGAATCCGGTCGTCGGCGTCGAGGATCTTCAGCACCGCATCGAAGTCGGCGCGATAGGCCTCGTCGCAGAGAAAGCCGTCGGTGCGCGCGTTCTGCGCCTCCACCCAGGCGACGGCGCGCTCGCCCTCGATCTCCTCGAGCCAGAGCAGGGGATCGTTGGAGCCGTCGGCGGGATTGGTCTCAGACATGATTGATCTCCCTGAATTTTCGTAGCCCGGATAAGGCGCCGTGACGCGGAGCGGCGCGGCTCCGCTATCCGGGGACAGCGTTTCAACAGATGGGCCGGCCCCGGATGTCGCTTTCCCCTTCGCTCTGCGAGCGATGGCGAAAGCTCATCCGGGCTACGATTCTGTCTGTCAAAGAAAAGTCCGGGTGCCTGAGGCAACCCGGACTTCCAGATCATGTATTCAGCGCGGGGCCGAAATCAGGCGGCCATCGCCTTGGTCAGGTTTTCCGCGACCTTGTCGAGGAAGCCCGTGGTCGATAGCCAGCGCTGATCGGCGCCGACCAGCAGCGCGAGATCCTTGGTCATGTAGCCGGCCTCGACGGTATCGACGCAGACCTTTTCCAGCGACTTGGCGAACTTCGCCAGTTCGGCGTTGTTGTCGAGCTTGGCGCGGTGGGCAAGGCCCTGGGTCCAGGCGAAGATCGACGCGATGGAGTTGGTCGAGGTCTCCTTGCCCTTCTGGTGCTCGCGGTAGTGGCGCGTCACGGTGCCGTGGGCGGCTTCGGCTTCCACCACCGAACCGTCCGGCGTCAGCAGCACCGAGGTCATCAGGCCGAGCGAGCCGTAACCCTGTGCCACAGTGTCGGACTGCACGTCGCCATCGTAGTTCTTGCAGGCCCAGACGTAGCCGCCGGACCACTTCATCGCCGCGGCGACCATGTCGTCGATCAGGCGGTGCTCGTAGGTGATCTTCGCGGCTTCGAACTTGGTCTTGAACTCGGCGTCGAAAACTTCCTGGAAGATGTCCTTGAAGCGGCCGTCATAGACCTTGAGGATGGTGTTCTTGGTCGAGAGATACACCGGCACGCCGCGCGACAGGCCGTAGTTCAGCGACGCCCGGGCAAAATCGCGGATCGAATCGTCGAGGTTGTACATCGCAAGCGCCACGCCGGCGCCGGGCGACTGGAACACTTCGCGCTCGATCACCTGGCCGTCGTCGCCGACGAACTTCATGGTCAGGGTGCCCTTGCCGGGGAACTTGAAGTCGGTGGCGCGATACTGGTCGCCGAAAGCATGGCGGCCGATGATGATCGGCTTGGTCCAGCCGGGCACCAGGCGGGGCACGTTCTTGCAGATGATCGGCTCGCGGAAGATGACGCCGCCGAGAATGTTGCGGATGGTGCCGTTCGGCGACTTCCACATCTGCTTGAGGCCGAATTCCTTCACGCGGGCTTCGTCCGGGGTGATGGTGGCGCACTTGACGCCAACGCCGACCTTCTTGATGGCGTGGGCGGCATCGATGGTGACCTGGTCGTCGGTCTTGTCGCGGTATTCCATCCCGAGGTCGTAATACTGCAGATCGATGTCAAGGAAGGGGTTGATCAGCTTGTCCTTGATGTACTGCCAGATTATCCGGGTCATCTCGTCGCCATCGAGTTCGACGACGGGATTGGTTACCTTGATTTTTGCCATGGATGTCGGGCCTTTGAGCACGTTGCGGGACAGGATGATGTGAGGGGGCTATAGCACCGCGCTGCACCCGGCGAAAGCCAAGGCGCTATGCCATTTCGGCCCAAATTTTGGCTCGAAACGCGGGTTGGGTGGCGGTTCTGGTCGCGTACCGGGGGCCGTGCCGTTACGTCGGTTCGCGCCGATACAGGCCGCCGGTGGTCACCAGGAAGTCGATCCGCCCGTCCAATAGCGCCCGCAGCGCTTCCTGCGGGGTGTTGACGATGGGCTCCTCGTGGACGTTGAAGCTGGTGTTGACCAGCACCGGCAGTCCGCTGGCCTGCGCAAAGCCCTCGACGATGTCGTAATACAGCGGATTGTCCGGGCGCGCGATCACCTGCGGCCGCGCCGATCCGTCGACATGGACCACAGCCGGGATGCGGTCGCGCCACTGCGGCCGCACATCGCAGGCGATGGTCATGTAGCGGCAGGCCCGCGCATTGACGGGATTGACGTCGAACACCTCGGCGGCGCGTTCGGCGGTGATCACCGGGGCGAACGGCATGAATTCGGAACGGCTCAGCCGCTCGTTCAAGAGGTCGTGGGTGCCGCGCCGCGCCGGATTGGCGAGGATGGTCCGGGCGCCCAGCGCGCGCGGGCCATATTCCATCCGGCCATTGTAGATCGCACCGATCTCGCCGGCCACCAGCCGCTTCACCGCGCCATCCACCGGCGCCTCATCGACGCGGCCAATGCCCGGCGTGGCTTCGATGCCGCTGTCGAGATTCGCCTGGAAATCGCGGCCGAGATAGACGTTGCCGAGATCGCGGCGGCGCTCGAGCCAAAGCGCGAGGCCGTCGCGCTGCATCAGGTAGGACAGCGCGCCGCCGATCGGCAGGCCGTCGTCGCCCATCGCCGGGAAAATGAACAGTTCGTCGATCGGCAGTTGCTCGGCGAGCAGGCGGTTGAGCTTGACGTTGGCGAACACGCCGCCGGACAGGCCGAGATGGCGCGCCGGATAATGCTGCAACAGGCGTTGCAGCGACAGCAGCATGATGTCCTCCAGCACCTTCTGGATCGACGCTGCGAAATCCTCCCGGCCTGCCTGCCTGGCCAGCCGGCGCATCAGCGCGTTCATCTGGTGATAGCTGCGAAAGCCGGACTGGATGCGTCCGTCGGGAGCCACCGAAAAATACCCGGCGATCGTATCGGCCACCGCAGGCTGTCCCATCGCCGCCAGCCCGGTCAGCTTGCCCTCGTGCCGGTTGGGCCGAAATCCGAGCGACTTGGTCGCCGCGCTGTAGGCGTGGCCCAGGCTGTCGACGGGGTTGGGCAGGAACAGGCAATCCTCGCCGCCATACGCCGTGGTCAGGCGGCCTTCGGCGAAATGCCGGTAGCTGTAATTGACATTGTCGCCGCCGCCATCGGCCGTCACCAGCAGCGCATCCGGCCACGGGCTGTAGAACAGAGTGGGCAGCGCGTGCGCCTCGTGGTGGTTGTAAAAATGGACGTTGGTGTCGTCGCGGAAACCGCCGTCGCGCCGCCACGCCGCGGCGTCGAACACGTCCTCGGCCCGCGGCGCGCGGTAGCGATGCTGTTCGGCCGCGAGCAGCAGGCGATCCTTGCCGACCCGGCTGCGATACTGCTCGCGCAACCAGCGCAGGCCGCCGAGGCGGGGAAAGTAGGTCTTGGGAAACATCGCGCGGCTAGTGGCGACGACATCGACGTCGCGCCGGGTCGCGCCCGCGATGGACAGCACCTCGTCGATGGCGGCGTCGGGATGAACGCTGCCATCGCTCTTGCGC
>NZ_JAQGJD010000179.1 GCF_028290785.1 Tardiphaga sp.
GAACGCACTGCGGCCAGCCTGGCCTTGGTGAACTTGCGACGCTTCATGCCGATGATGTTGAGGCCTTCGAGGCTGGCATACTGGCCGTTGGCGAGGCCGAACGGAATGATGTCGCCGCGTACGCCGGAGAGCCCGCCGACCATCGCCTGCGGGCCGATGCGGGTAAACTGATGCACTGCCGAGAGCCCGCCCATGAACACGAAATCGCCGATCTCGGAATGGCCGCCGAGCGTCGCCGAGGTCGCGAAGATGACGTCGTTGCCGACGTGGCAGTCATGGCTGACATGGGCGCAGTTCATGAAGTAACCGCGGTCGCCGACGGTGGTGATGCCGCCGCCGGCGACCGTGCCGGCATTCATGGTGACGGATTCGCGAATGGTGCAGCCGTCGCCTATCACCAGTTTCGTCAGCTCGCCCTTGTAGCTCAGCGACTGCGGCGGCGTGCCCAATGACGCGAAGGGATAGATGATACAGCCGGCGCCGATGGTGGTCTGCGCGGTGATGTGGACGTGGCCGATCAGCTTGCAATCCGGCCCGATCACCACGTTCGGCCCGACGATGCAGTACGGACCGATCGTGGTGCCTTCGCCGATCACGGCGCCATCGGCAATCCGCGCCGTGGGATCGATACTGCTCATCTAGATAGCCCCGTCTCAGCTCTGTGGCGACGTTGAATCGCTGAGTTTTTTGCTGGTAATGCGCGCAAACGGTACTGTCCAGTAACGTCTGGTTTCGCTCCATTGCGCCTGCCGGCAACAATCTAAAGCTGCCTCTGCCCTTTCAGGGCACCTCAGTCCGTCAGCATCGCGCCGACGTCAGCGGAGGCGACGATGACGCCGTTGACCTTGGCGTCGCCATGGAACCACCACATGGTCTTCTTCCGGCCGATGCTGCGCATGTGATATTCGACGGTGTCGCCGGGCATCACCGGCTTGCGGAACTTGCACTTGTCGATGGTCAGGAAGTACACCGCGCGCGGCTTCTGGGTGCCTTCCACTGACATGATGCCGATCACGCCGGCGGTCTGCGCCATGCCCTCGATCATCAACACGCCCGGGAATACCGGACGATCCGGGAAATGGCCGAGAAACGCCGGCTCGTTGATGGTGACGTTCTTGATGCCGACACCGCTGTAGTCCTTGCGGATATTGACGACGCGGTCGATTAGCAGGAACGGATAACGATGCGGCAGCGTCTTGAGGATGGTGTTGATATCGACCAGATCATAGGCAATCGGCGATTCCTGATCGATCGGTGAAACTTCGCTCATTGCCCGCCCTCGTCCTTCGCATCCTGCGAACTCATATTCGCGCCCGGCGCGCTGTCGCGTCCGAGTTTCTCCACCGCGAGAATCTCGCGGAACCATTGCTTGGTCGGCTTGGCAAAGAACCCGCCCCAGCGGCCCTTGGCCGGGATGCTGTCCTTGACGCCGCTCATCGCGGTGACCTGCGCGCCGTCGCCGATCGTAATGTGGTTGTTGACGCCGACCATGGCGCCCAGTGCGACGTTGTCGCCGAGCGTGAGGCTGCCAGCAAGCCCACATTTCGCGGCGATCAGGCAATGCCGCCCGACGGTGACGTTGTGGCCGATCTGGACCTGGTTGTCGATCTTGGTGCCCTCGCCGATCACGGTATCGCGCAGGCTGCCGCGGTCGATCGTGGTGCCGGCGCCGATCTCGACATCGTTCTGGATCAGCACGCGGCCGGTCTGCGGCACCTTGAGATGGCTCTCGGCACCGAAGATAAAGCCGTAGCCGTCCTGCCCGATGAGGCAGCCGGGATGGATCAGCACATTGTTGCCGATCAGCGCGAACTGGATCGAGGAGTTGGCGCCGACATTGCAGTCACGGCCGATCTTGACGCCGGCGGCGATCACCGCGCCGGAGCCGATCACCGAACCCGAGCCGATCTCGACGTCAGGCCCGATCACCGCCAGCGGATCGACAGTTACGTCGTCCTCGAGGTGCGCCGAGGGATGGATGATGGCCGAGACCGCGATGCCGGTCAGGCCGAAGCCGGACTGCGGGCGCAGCGCGTCGTCATGCCAATCGCGGCTCAGGGCCACAAAGGCCGCAAACGGGTTTTTGGCGCGCAGAACGGCGATATCGGGGGGAATGTCGCCCTTGTAACGCTCGCTCACCAGCACCGCTCCGGCGCGGGTCTGCGCAAGCTGGCCGGCGTAACGGACGTTGTCGAAGAATGCGAGATGGTGCGGGCCGGCCTCGTCGAGCGAGGCCAGGCCGCTAATGCGCTGGTCGGCCCGGGTGGGGTCGACCAGTTGCGCCTTCGCCGACGCGGCGATTTCAGCCAGCGTCAGCGACGGCGATTGCTTGAAGAATGTCGGCTGCGCCATTCCACCCGTCGCGGTCCGGCCGGAGATTAAACTCAGAACGAAGTTCCGCCGCCAAACTTGAACTGCTGCACGCGATCGTACTGGCCCTTGGTGATCGGCACCGCATAGTCGAAGCGCAGCGGACCGAACGGGGACTGCCAGATCAGACCGACACCGACCGAGGAGCGCACGATGTTGCCGTCGTCATAGGTCATGCCGTTGCAGGTGCCGACCGATGTTCTGGAGGCAGGAGTACAGACGCCGTTACCGCTTGAACCGGCCTTGAACGACTGGTTCTCCCCGGTCTGCGCCCAGCTCGTCGGACCCTGATAATCCCACAGGCCGCCGGCGTCGGCATAGACGGCGCCCTTGATGCCAACTTCCTTCGGCAGGAACCAGAATGGCATCTGCAATTCGGCGGAGGCGCCCCAATACTTGGTGCCGCCCAGCGCGTCACCGTTCGAGCCCAGCGCCATGTAGCTGATGTCACGCGGCCCGATGCCGTTCTGTGCGAAACCACGAACCAGGTTCGGACCCATCTGGAAATGATCCAGCATGCGAATGTCCTGACCGACCTTGTTCAACATGCCACCCTGCACCCGCAGCAAACCAACGATGTCGGCCACCAGCGGGGTGTAGTACTTGGCGTCGAACGTGGACTTCAGGTAGCTGACGTCGCCGCCAACGCCCGCATAGTCCTGCTTCCACTCGAGGAACAGGCCGTCGGTGGGGTTCTTGTTATTGTCGAGGGTGTTGTAGTTCAGCGTGTAGCCGACCATCGAGGTCAGCGACTTGCCGTTCGCCAGTTCCCGGCGCACCGGCAGCGAGGATTCGCCGTCGGAGTAGCAACCGAAGTTGGTCGTACCGTCAGGATTGGTCAACAGCCCCTGGGCATTCAACGAACCGGGTGTGTTCAACCCGCTGCTTGCAGGAAGCAGATTGTTACAATTCGCATAGGCCGACGGCAGCGAGATCTGCTGCTGGTAGATCGAGTAGCGCAGCTGCAGCGAGAGATCCTCACGGAGCTGGAAACCGAGCCGCGGGCTGAAGCCGATGGTCTTGGTGTTGTACGAGATGTAACTGTTGGACAGCTGCTCGCGATAGAACGCGTCGAGGCCCAGCGCGACGCGGTAGTCGAGCAGATAAGGCTCCACGAAGGACAGCGACAGGCCGCGGGCGTACTGGCCGTACTGCACCGACGCCTTGGCGTACAGGCCGCGACCGAGGAAGTTACGCTCGGAAATGCTGACTTCACCCAGCGCACCGTCGGTGGTCGAGTAACCGCCCGAGACCGAGAAATCGCCGGTGGACTTCTCTTCCAGATCGACCACCAGGATCACGCGATCACTGGACGAGCCGGGCTCGGTCGAGACCTTCACAGTCTTGAAGAAATCGAGGTTCTTCAGGCGGCGCTCGGCACGATCGACCAGCGCGCGGTTGTAGGCGTCGCCTTCCGACACGTCGAATTCGCGGCGGATGACGTAATCGCGGGTACGAGTGTTACCGCGCACGTTGATGCGTTCGATGTAGGTGCGCGGGCCCTCCTCGATGGCAAAGCCGATCGAGACGGTGTGCGCTTCGAAGTTGCGGTCGCCACGCGGACGGACGATGGCGAAGGCATAGCCGCGTCGCGAGGTCTCGATCTGCATTTCCTCGACCGACTTCTCCAGCGCTTCCGCGTTGTAAAGCGAGCCGACGTTGACGCGCGAGAAGGCCCGCAGCGAGTTGGCATCGAGGGTCGAGATGGTGGACTGGAAATCGACCGACGCGACGCGGTACTGCTGGCCTTCCTCGATCTTGAAGGTAACCAGGAAGCCCTTGCGGTCGGGATCGTATTCGGTGAGCGCGGCAACCACCTGCACGTCGGCGAAGCCGTTCTTCAGGTAATAGCGGCGGATCAGGTCGCGATCGGCTTCGACGCGGTCCGGATCATAGATATCGCCCGAGGCGAGGAAGCTCAGCAGGTTGGATTCGCGGGTCTTGATGATGTCCTTGAGGCGGTAGGACGAGTAATAGTTGTTACCGATGAACTCGATCTGCTTGACGCCGGTCTTCTGGCCTTCGCTCACCGTGAAGATCAGATCGACGCGGTTGTTCGGCTGCTCGATGATCTCGGGCACGACGCTGACGTCGTAGCGGCCGGAGCGGCGATAGATCTCGGAAATGCGCGAGGCATCGGCCTGCACCATCGGGCGCGACAGCGTGCCGCGCGGCTTCGACTGGATCTCGGCGGTGAGCTGGTCGTCCTTGACCTTCTTGTTGCCTTCGAAGGCGATGCGGCCGATCACCGGATTTTCGATCACGGAGACCACGATGCGGCCGCCGCCCTGGTTGATCTTGACGTCCTGGAACAGGCCGGTCTCGATCAGGGCCTTGAGGCCGTCATCGATATTGCCCTGGTCAAGGCGACCGCTCGGGCCGGGCCGGAAGTAGGAACGGATCGTCTCGACATCGACGCGGCGGTTGCCCTCGACAGCGATCGACGCGGCGGTCTGCGCAGAAGCAGCCGTAGAAACCAGCGCTGCAGTCACCGTGGCGGCGACCGGCATGGCGACCATGATCGAGGCGGCGATCAAGCCTCCCCGCAATACCCGCAAACCAAACTTCATGCGCAGCGCGCCCTTATCATTCCATCGCCAGCCCGCACCCCTACGGACTGACAGAATCCCATTTGTTGCCTCGCTTGTAGCCAATTTTACCAAACTGGCAAATGACCATTCGCGGGGCGATTTCAATTTCATTCCAAGACGTTGCCTATCGGCCACGTTGTCCCGAAATCGCATCATGACGCAGCCAGATGAAGAATGTCGTTATAGGTCGCAAACACCATCAACATCAGCACAAGTCCCAGCCCGATACGGAATCCGTACTCCTGCGCGCGCTCCGACAGAGGCCGGCCGCGGACCGCCTCGACGACGTAGAACAAAAGATGACCGCCATCGAGCAGCGGCACCGGGAACAGGTTGAGCAGCCCGATCGAGATCGAAAGTACCGCGGCCAGGTGAATCAGGGCGGTCAGGCCGATGGTCGCCACCTGCCCGGAGATCTGGGCGATTCGCATCGGCCCGCCGATCTGGTCGGCGGCCTCGCGGCCGGTGAATACGCCGCCGATATAGGCCAGGGTGCGGTCCACCACGAACCAGGTCTCCTTGACGCCGAGCACGAAGGCGGCAGCAGGACCGACCCGTTCGGTGGTGACCTCGCCGGCCGCGGTGGCGCGGGTGATGCCGAGCACGCCGAGGCGGTGCACGTTGCCGAAGGAATCCTTGACCTCCTTCATTTCCGGCGTCGCCTTCAGCTCGACGGTGGAATCGCCGCGCTTGATGCTGAACGCGAGTTGCTCGCCGGCCTTGATGCCGACGATGCGCTGCATGTCGGAGAAGCTGCCGATCGCGCTGCCGTCGATCGACTTGATGACGTCGCCGGACTGGAACCCGGCCTTCTCGGCGGCACTGCCCGCCTGCACTGTATCAACCTGGGCGGTAGTGCTCGGCTTGCCGAAGAAGGTAAACAGGCAGGTGAAAATGACAATGGCGAGAATGAAATTGGCGATCGGCCCGGCGGCGACGATGGCGGCGCGCTGGCCGACCCGCTTGTGATGGAAGCTGCCCTGCCGCTCTTCCGCCGACATGGTCGACAAGGCGGCCGACGACGGCGTCGAGGCTTCGCTCTCATCGCCGAAGAATTTGACGTAGCCACCGAGTGGGATCGCCGAAATCTTCCAACGGGTGTTGTGGCGGTCGTTGAAGCCAATGATCTCCGGTCCGAAGCCCAGCGAGAACGTCAGCACCTTCACGCCATTCCAGCGCGCGACCAGAAAGTGGCCGAGTTCATGGAAGAACACCACAATCGTCAGCACGAACAGGAACGGGATGATGTAGCCGATGAACCCGTGGCTTAACGTACTGAAACTATGTTGGAAAAACTCAAGCATCCGGATCCCCTACACGCGAAGCCAGAGGCTCCGTCCCCGATTTTCTAGGATGCCTTTGCGGCAATTTGAGGCAAGAGGGTGGCAGCGGTTTTTCTCGCGCCATGGTCAACGGCGATAGCGTCATCGGCCGACGACAAAGGTGCCAAATTACCCGCCCTTACCCATTCATTCATGGTCGCCTCAACCAGCCGCGCGATCGCGCCGAACCGGATTTTCTGCGCGATAAAGGCGGCCACCGCGACCTCGTTCGCGGCGTTGTAGACGGTGGTCGCGCCATGGCCGGTGCGCAGCGCGTCATAGGCCAGCTCCAGCCCCGGGAAACGCGCGTAATCCGGCGCCTCGAAGGTCAGCGTGCCGATCGCCGCCAGATCCAGCGGCGCGGCGCGGCCGGAAATACGGTCCGGCCAGCCCAGGCAATGCGCGATCGGCGTGCGCATGTCCGGCGAACCCAGTTGCGCCATTACCGAAAAGTCCCGGAACTCGACCATGCCGTGAACGATCGACTGCGGATGCACCAGCACGTCGATCTCGTCCGGCGACAGCGCGAACAGGTACGAGGCCTCGATCACTTCGAGGCCCTTGTTCATCATCGACGCGGAATCGATGGTGATCTTCTGCCCCATCGACCAGTTCGGATGCTTCAGCGCCTGCGCCAGGGTCGCCTGCTCGATATCGGCGGCGGCCCAGGTGCGGAACGGACCGCCCGAGGCGGTGATGATGACGCGGGTGAGTTCCTCGCGGTTGCCGGAGCCGAGCGCCTGGAACAGCGCATTGTGCTCGGAATCCGCGGGCAGGATGCAGGCGCCGGCCTTGGCGGCGCGCTGCATGAAGAAATCGCCGGCGCAGACCAGGCATTCCTTGTTGGCCAGCGCGATGGTGGCGCCACGATCGACCGCGGCGAGCGCGGGCTTCAGCCCGGCGGCGCCCGACACGGCGGCCATCAGCCAGTCCGACGGGCGCTGCGCGGCTTCGACGATGGCGCTGTCGCCGGCGCCGCTTTCGATTCCCGTACCGGCCAGGCCAGCACGCAGTTCGGCGAGCTTCGATACATCGGCCACCGCCACGTAGCGGGCGCGGAACTCCCTGGCGAGCGACACCAGGGCCTCGACGTTGGTGTTCGCGGTCAGCGCTTCCACCTGGTACCGGTCGGGCGAGGCGCGCAGCAGGTCCATGGTGCTGTCGCCGATCGAGCCGGTCGCACCCAGCACGGTTACGCTACGCACGGCGGACGCCGAAGCCTTGTTGTTTCGCAGGGGTACAGCACTCATCGAATCACCAAACCATAAGACCGCGGCCGACGCCATCCGCGCCGCCCCGCAAAACACCGATCAACGCAGCTGCAACAACCGCGAACACATAGCCATCGAGCCGGTCCAGCAAGCCGCCGTGACCGGGAATGATGTGGCTGGAATCCTTGACGCCGAATTGGCGCTTCACCGCGGATTCGAAGAGGTCGCCGAGTTGCGAGACGACGGTCAGCGCCGTCGCTAGCAGCAGCAGCGGGATCAGTTGTCCGATACCGTAAGCGGCAAAGCCGCCGGCGACACCGAGGCTCAGCACCCAGCCGCCAATCGCGCCGGCCCAGGTTTTTTTCGGGCTGACGCTCGGCCACAGTTTCGGGCCGCCGATCCCCCTGCCCGCGAAGTAGCCGCCGATGTCGGTCATCCAGACGATCAGCAGCACGAACATCAGCGCGGAAAAGCCCCACACCGCATCAAGGCGCACGATCACGGACGCAGCGAGCGCGGCCGCGGCATAGACGACGCCGAGCGCGACCCAGCCCATGCGGTGGGCGCCGACGATCATCCGCCATTCGATGAACAGGCCGATCGAAATCAGCGTCACCAGGCCGAACCACCACCAGCCACCGGCATAGGCCACGCCGATGGCGACGGGAATCAACACCAGCGCGGTCAGCACCCGCATCAGGAGATTTCGCAGACCCCGGTCATCCACCTGCTTCGGTGTCGCGTTGTCGTGGTTCACGCCTGTCACGAACCGGTCTTCGCGGCGAGGCCGCCGAAGCGGCGCTCGCGCCGGGAATATTCGGCGATGGCGCCTTCCAGCGCGGCCTTGTCGAAGTCCGGCCAGTGGATCGGCACGAACACGAGTTCGCTGTAGGCGGCCTGCCACATCAGGAAGTTCGACAGCCGCTGCTCGCCGGACGTGCGAATGATCAGATCCGGATCCGGAATGTCCGGCGCGTCGAGGTATTGCCCAAGGGCATCGGCGTTGATGCTGTCCGGCGTACGCTTGCCGTCGGCAACTTCCTGCGCCAGGCGCTGCGCGGCCTTGGCGATTTCGTGCCGCGATCCGTAGTTGAAGGCAACGACGAGATTGAGCCGGGTGTTGCCGCGCGTTAGATCCTCGGCCTCGCTGAGGAGGCTGCGGATATCGGGATCGAGGCCCTCGCGCTCGCCGATGACACGGACGCAGACGCCATCCGCATGCAGCGAGGCCAGATCGTTACGGATGAAGCGGCGCAGCAGGCCGAACAGGTCACGGATTTCGGTCGCCGGGCGCGACCAGTTTTCCGAACTGAACGAAAAGATTGTCAGATACTGGATGCCGAGTTCGTGGGAAGCGCGCACCACACGGCGCAGCGCATCAACGCCGCGGCGATGGCCTTCGGCGCGCGGCAGGCCGCGGGCCGCAGCCCAGCGGCCATTGCCATCCATGATGATCGCGACATGCAACGGCGTGGATCGGTCCGATCCATCGGTTGCGGGCGCGGCGGCGTTCGACATCGGTTGGTCCCCGGCGCATGTCCGCCAAAGTGTGAGTCGTCTGGCTACAAGAACATGCGCGCTTTAACAATTAGGAGCGTCATTGCCGACGCGCCTAGACCGTCATGATTTCCTTTTCCTTGGCCGACAGCAGTTGCTCGATCTCGGCGATCGAGGCGTCGGTGGCCTTCTGCACTTCGTTATCGAGGCGCTTCTGGTCGTCCTCGGTGATCTCGTGCGCCTTTTCGAGCTTCTTGATGTGGTCGATGCCGTCGCGGCGGACATGGCGCACGGCGACCTTGGCGGCCTCGGCGTACTTGTTGCCGACCTTGACCAGTTCCTTGCGGCGCTCTTCGTTCAGTTCGGGAATCCGCAGGCGCAGCACCTGGCCTTCGGTGGCCGGGCTGAGGCCGAGATTGGAATCGACGATCGCCTTTTCCACGGCCTTAACCATCGACTTGTCCCAGACCTGCACCGACAGCAGGCGCGGTTCGGGAACCGAAACGGTCGCGACCTGGTTCAGCGGCATGTGGCTGCCATAGGCTTCTACCTGCACCGGCTCCAGCATCGAGGCCGACGCGCGCCCGGTGCGCAATCCGCCAAGTTCGTGCTTCAAGGCCGCGGTGGCGCCCTGCATACGACGCTTCAGGTCGTTGATATCGAATGGGGCCATGGGGGCCATGCAGCTCTCCTCTTGAAACCTGTGGGCCCGACCCTGCAACCGCGGCCGGACCTGAATTGAAGATCAGCCCGCGACGATGGTGCCGCGACCCGTACCGCTCAGAATGGCGCCGATCGAACCCGGTTCGGCGATGGAAAACACAATGATAGGCAGCGACGTCTCGCGGGCAAGCGCGAAAGCGGTGGCATCCATGACCTTGTAGTTGCCCTCCACCGCCTGCGAGTGGCTGAGCCGTTCGAACCGCGTGGCGGCGGGATCCTTCTTCGGATCCGCACTGTAGACGCCATCGACGTTGGTGGCCTTCAGCACCGCCGTGGCGCCGATTTCGGCCGCGCGCAGCACCGCGGTGGTGTCGGTGGTGAAATACGGATTGCCGGTGCCGCCGGCCAGCAGCACGATGCGGCCCTCGGACAAGTATTTGTGCGCCGCGGCACGGGTGAACAGCTCGCAGACCTGCGGCATCACCATCGCCGACAGCGTGCGCGCCGGCACCGCACGGCGCTCGATCGCGGCTTCCAGCGCCAGGCAGTTCATCACGGTGGCGAGCATGCCCATGGTGTCGCCGGTGGGACGCGATACGCCGCGGGAAGACACTTCGACACCGCGAAAGATATTGCCGCCGCCGACCACGACGGCGATCTCGACGCCGAGCTTTTGGGCCGCGATGAGGTCGCCGGCGATGCGGTCGATGGTGGGCTGGTCGATGCCGAACGGCTGGCCGCCGGCAAAGTATTCGCCTGAAAGTTTGATCACGACGCGACGATAGAGCGGCTCACCCATGATGCGATCGCTTCCTTTCGAGGCGGCAACTCCCGGCGTCGATCCGCCGGGAGGTCTCAGGTCGTGCTTACTTCTGGCCGCTGGCGGCGGCGACTTCGGCGGCGAAGTCCGAGGTCTGCTTCTCGATGCCTTCGCCGAGCGCGTAGCGCACGAAACCGGTCAGCTTGATCGGCGCGCCGACCTTGCCTTCGGCTTCCTTGACGGCCTGCGCCACCGACTTGGAGGTGTCGTGGATGAAGGCCTGATCGAGCAGGCAGACTTCCTTGTAGTAAGTCTTCAGGCCGTTCTCGACGATCTTCTCGATCATCGCTTCCGGCTTGCCCTGCTGGCGATACTTGTCGGCCATCACGTCCTTCTCGCGCGCCACGACGGCGGGATCGAGCGACGCCGAATCCAGCGCCTGCGGATTGGCGGCAGCGACGTGCATCGCGATCTGCTTGCCCAGGGTGGCGAGCTCATCCTTCGAACCGGTCGATTCCAGCGCGACGATGATGCCCATCTTGCCGAGGCCTTCGGTGACGGCATTGTGCACGTAGCTCGACACGACGCCGGCCGAGACTTCCAGCACGGCGGCGCGGCGCAGCGACATGTTCTCGCCAATGGTCGCGATCGCTTCGGTGATCGCGGTCTCGACGGTGACGTCGCCGACCTTGTGCGCCTTGATGGCATCGACGTCGCCGCCGACCTTGAGCGCGACCTGGGCGATCATCTTGACCAGGCCCTGGAACTGCTCGTTGCGGGCCACGAAATCGGTCTCGGAATTGACTTCGACGACGACGCCCTTGGCGCCGGCGGTGACAACGCCGATCAGACCTTCCGCAGCGACGCGGTCAGCCTTCTTGGCGGCCTTGGAGAGGCCCTTCTTGCGCAGCCAGTCGATCGAAGCCTGCATGTCGCCATCGTTGGCGGCCAGTGCGTTCTTGCAATCCATCATGCCGACGCCGGTGGTCTCGCGGAGGTCCTTGACCATCGCTGCGGTAATCGTTGCCATCGTTGAACCCTTTGCCTGCCGGGGCGAGCGCGGCGCAGCCAATGCTGCACGCCGCGCTCTGCCACAGGAACTGTCATCGTGAGAAGGTAGAATTGAAAAGTGTGGCCGGATTACCGGCCACACTGACACTCGAACGCGTGAGCGTTTATTACTCGGCTTCCGCCGTCATCGCCTTGGCCTGGGAGACCCAGCCATCGGCACGGGTCGGCAGGCCGACCTCTTCGCCGATCTTATGCGCGGTGTCGTGATCGAGTTCAGCCAGCTGCCAGAAATGGAAGATGCCGAGGTCGTTGAACTTCTTCTCGATCTCGCCGGACACGCCGGTGAGCTTCTTGAGGTCGTCGGCAGAGCCGCGCGGACCGGCGAGACCCTGGAAGCCGACCGGCTCCGGAGCCGCGATGGCTTCGGCGACGGGGGCTGCGGATGCGCCGATGTCGTAGCCGGAATCGCCCTGGGCGCGCGAGATGCCGTCGATCACGGCGCGAGCGATCAGGTCGCAATACAGCGTCAGCGCACGGCCAGCGTCGTCATTGCCCGGGACCACGTAGGTGATGCCCTTGGGGTCCGAGTTGGTATCGACGATTGCCGCCACCGGGATGCCCAGACGCTGGGCTTCCTGGATCGCAATGTCTTCCTTGTTGGTGTCGATCACGAAGATCAGGTCGGGCAGACCGCCCATGTCCTTGATGCCGCCGAGCGAACGGTCGAGCTTGTCGCGCTCGCGCTGCAGCGTCAGGCGCTCCTTCTTGGTGTAGGAAGACGCGTCGCCCGAGTTCAGCACTTCCTCGAGATGGCGCAGGCGCTTGATCGAGCCCGAGATGGTCTTCCAGTTGGTCAGCGTACCGCCGAGCCAGCGCGAATTGACGAAGTACATCGCCGAACGCTTGGCAGCTTCCGCCACGACGTCCTGGGCCTGGCGCTTGGTGCCGACGAACAGGATGCGGCCGCCCTTGGCGACGGTGTCGCTGACAGCCTGCAGCGCGCGGTGAAGCAGCGGCACGGTCTGGGCGAGATCGATGATGTGGATGTTGTTGCGCGCGCCGAAGATGTAATCCGCCATTTTCGGATTCCAGCGGTGCGACTGGTGGCCAAAGTGGACGCCGGCTTCGAGAAGCTGACGCATAGAAAATTCAGGGATCGCCATAGTTCTAATTCTCCGGTTGGTTCCTCCGGAAGCGTGTGAGCAATCAAGCGTTTATGCAGGAAATCTGCAGTGGGGCCGGAATGCCACCGGACGGCCGTTAAGCCATGCTTCCGTGTGAGATGGCGCGGTATATAGCCGGATTCCCGGGATAAGCAAGGCAATACGGACGTTTGGGCGCCTGCGGCATGGCCTTTGTACCGAGGCCGAGCGGATCAGGCCTGCTCCCTCAAAATACTGCCGCGCTGGGGAATGCCTGCGCACGGTACCCCAATCTTGACGAACGGCCCCGCCGGCGAGACGATCCGCCTATGCATTTCGATATTTTGGGCGAAATCGCAGACGTCGAGACCATTGCAGCTGGAACCGGGATTCGCGAAATCGCCCGGCTTCGCAAGCTGTACGGTCGCGGATTTTGGCGTAAACGCAAGGGGATCGGCCACGTGCGGTTACCGGATGGCAATATCCGTTTAGCTGAAATACATTGATATGAGGCCCACGCAATCGGCCGCAAAGAGTACAAGATCAAGCAGCTCCTTTGAGGGCAGTGACTATGGCAAAGACACCATCCAAAAGGCTTGTTGTGTGCCTCGACAACGAAGGCTACGCCGCATCGCTCGAAAGGCGGAAGATTTACATCGCGCTCCCCGATCCCGATGCCGACAAGAATGGCCTACTGCGCATCATTGACGAATCCGGCGAGGATTACCTCTATCCGAAGGCGTCGTTCAGCCCGATTACACTGCCGCCGCCCCTGAAGAAGGCCGTGCTGGCTGCCTGAAATGGGTGGGCCCTACCCGCCTCCCTACAGCATCTCGACCTGGACCACCCCGGTCACCGCCTTGATGGCGCCGGCGATCTGCGGCGAGATGCGGAAGCGGCCGGGGAGCTTCATTTCCACCTCGGTGTCGAGGTTCAGCATCATCACCAGCGAGACATCGCCTTCCCCGGCCCCGCCGGAAGGCGCGGTCGGCTTTGGCGGCAATACGCCGCGGCCGGTGGCGGCGGCGGCCGGGGCGTCGCCCTGCAGGCGCTTGACGATGGAATCCAGCGGCTTGGTGTCGCGCAGGAAGATCCGCAGCCCCTTCTGGGTCTTGGCGGCGGCGGCGTCGAGCGGCTCGGCATGCAGCACGCGGGCGCGGACGTCCTCGCCCTGCAGCTCGGCGCCGAGCTGCAGCAGCACCGCGGTGCCCGGCTCCAGCACGTCGCGAAACTGGGCCAGGCCTTCGGAGAACAGCACCGCCTCGAAATGGCCGGTGGGGTCGGACAGGCCCATGATCCCCATCTTGTTGCCGGTCTTGGTGCGGCGTTCCATGCGCGACACCACGGTGGCCGCGACGCGGCCGGCGGTGGCGCCTGATTTCACGGCGCGGCAGAATTCCGCCCAGCTCTGCACCCGCAAGCGCTTCAGCACCACCGAATAATCGTCGAGCGGATGGCCGGACAGGAAGAAGCCGATGGCGTCGTATTCGCGGCGCAGCTTCTCGGCCGGCAGCCAGTTGTCGATCTGCGGCAGCATGATGGTGGGCGCATCCGCCGCGCCGCCGAACATGTCGTTCTGGCCGACGGTGGTGGCCTCATGGCTGCGCTGGCAGGCGGCCAGGATCGCCTCGGCGCCGCCGAACACCCGCGCCCGGTTGGCGTCCAGCGTATCGAAGGCGCCGGCTGCGGCGAGGCTCTCGATGACGCGCTTGTTGATCGCGCGCGGGCTAGCGCGCGAGGCAAAATCCGCCAGCGACGTGAACAAGCCGTTCTTGCGTTCCTCGACGATCAGATCCACCGCGGCGCCGCCGACGCCCTTGAGGCCGGCCAGCGCGTAGAAGATGGTGTTCTCGGCGACCTCGAAGGTGGCGGCGGAGCGGTTGATGTTGGGGGCTTCGAGTTTGATCTCAAGCCGCTGCGCTTCGGCGCGGAATTCCGACAGCTTGTCGGTATTGCTCATGTCCAGCGTCATCGACGCCGCGATGAACTCGACCGGGTAATGCGCCTTCATATAAGCGGTGTGATACGACACCAGCGCATAGGCGGCGGCATGCGACTTGTTGAAGCCGTAGTCCGCGAACTTCGCGAGCAAATCGAAAATCGTATTCGCCTGGTCCTTGCCGACGCCGTTCTTGACCGAGCCCGCGACGAAGATCTCGCGCTGCTTTTCCATCTCGGAACGGATCTTCTTGCCCATGGCGCGGCGCAACAGGTCGGCGTCGCCGAGCGAGTAGCCGGCCATCACCTGGGCAATCTGCATCACCTGTTCTTGGTAGATGATGACGCCGTAGGTTTCCTTCAGGATCGGCTCCAGCATCGGATGCATGTATTCCGATTGCTCGTCGCCATGTTTGCGGGCGCAGTAGGTCGGGATGTTGGCCATCGGGCCCGGCCGATACAGCGCCACCAGCGCGATGATGTCCTCGAACCTGTCCGGCCGCATGTCGACCAGCGCGCGCCGCATGCCCTGGCTTTCCAGCTGGAACACGCCGACCACTTCGCCCTTGGCCAGCATCCCATAGGTCGCCGCGTCGTCGAGCGGCAGCGTCGTGAGGTCGATGTGGATGTCGCGCTGCTTCAACAGTTTTACGGCGACGTCGAGCACGGTCAGCGTCTTCAGGCCGAGGAAGTCGAACTTCACCAGGCCCGCGGGCTCGACCCATTTCATGTTGAACTGGGTAACCGGCATGTCGGATTTCGGATCGCGATACATCGGCACCAGCTCGGAGAGCGGGCGGTCGCCGATCACGATGCCGGCGGCGTGGGTCGAGGCGTGGCGGGTCAGGCCCTCCAGCCGCAGTGCGATGTTGAAGGCGCGCGCCACGATCGGGTCCTCGTCGCGAAACGCCTGCAGCTTGGGCTCGGACTCGATCGCCGCCGCCAGCGTCACCGGCGCCGCCGGATTCTGCGGCACCAGCTTGGTCAGCTTGTCGACCTGGCCGTAGGGCATCTGCAGCACGCGGCCGACGTCGCGCAGCACGCCGCGCGCCTGCAGCGTGCCGAAGGTGATGATCTGCGCCACCTGGTCGCGGCCATAGCGCTGCTGCACATAGGTGATGACCTCGCCACGGCGCTCCTGGCAGAAGTCGATGTCGAAGTCGGGCATCGAGACGCGTTCCGGATTGAGGAAGCGTTCGAACAGCAGGCCGAAGCGGAGCGGATCGAGATCGGTGATGGTCATCACGTAAGCGACCATGGAACCCGCGCCCGAACCGCGCCCCGGGCCCACCGGAATGCCCTGTTGCTTCGCCCATTTGATGAAGTCGGCGACGATCAGGAAGTAGCCGGCATAGTTCATGCGGTTGATGACGTTGAGCTCGAAATCGAGCCGCGCGCGGTAGTCTTCCTCCGACATGCCCTGCGAGAGGCCGTGAATCCTGAGACGGTTGGTCAACCCCTCCTGCGCCTGGCGCTTCAGCTCCTCGGCCTCCTCGCTCTCGGCGCCGGCGGCGTTGGAACTGGCGCCGACGGTGAAGCGCGGCAGAATCGGCTTACGGGTGCGCGGCCGGAACGAGCAGCGCTCGGCGATCTCCACGGTGGAGGCCAAAGCCTCCGGAATGTCGGCGAACAGCACCGCCATTTCCGAGCGGGTCTTGAAGCGGTGCTCCGGCGTCAGCTGGTCGCGCTCGGTGTCCGCGATCATCTTGCCGCCGGCGATGCACAGCAGCGCGTCATGGGCCTCGTAATCTTCGGCCGCGGCGAAATACGGCTCGTTGGTGGCCACCAGCGGGAAGCCCTTGCTGTAGGCCAGATCGATCAGGCCGGCCTCGGCGCGGCGCTCTTTCTCGACGCCGTGGCGCTGCAGCTCGATGTACAGCCGGTCGCCGAACAACGAGGCGAGGCGGTCGCAGCGCGTCGCAGCGAGCGCGGCCTGGTCGGCATTGATGGCCAGCGCGATCGGACCTTCCGGCCCGCCGGTCAGCGCGATCAGGTCTTCGGCCTCCTCAAGCAGCCACTCGAACTTGATATGCGGCGTCTGGTGGATCGGGGTCTCCAGGAACGCCCGCGAATTCAGCTTCATCAGGCTGCGGTAGCCGCGCTCCCGCGCCGCCAGGAACACCATCCGCGCCGGCACCGCATTCAGGGCGTTGCGGGCGTTGGGGTCCTGGTCACCGAAATCCACCGCGATCTCGCAGCCAATAATCGGCTGAATGCCGTAGCCGACGAGCTTCTCGGAAAATTCCAGCGCGCCGAACATGTTGTCGGTGTCGGTCAGCGCCAACGCCGGCTGGCGGTCGGCCTTGGCGAGCGCGGCCAGCTTCTCGATCTTGATCGAACCCTTCAGCAGCGAATAGGCCGAATGCGTGTGCAGGTGGACGAAACCGGCATTGGACACGGCTGCGGGCTTTTGGTTCATGGGCTGGGCGATCATCGACTAGAGGGTGGCGGCGGCCGCACGGCCGACTCGCAGACCTATCGTGATGGCTGGGCCCCGGGCTGTCCACGCGAAACCGGCGCCACGGGGAAAGCGTCCCCATTATCCCGGCAAAGCTCACGCCGGACCGCCTCAGAGCTGCGGGATCACCTGCGCCCAAACCGCAATCATGCCGATGAACAGCACGATCGACGCCAATGCCGCAGCTTCCTCAACGAATGTCTTCAACATTTCAGCCTCCGGAATCATAAGGAACATATGAAGAACATTGTTCTCATTCTGTTCTTAAGTCAACGGCTACCCGGAGCACTTCGCGACGAGGCTTAACAATTGGTTTCGGGGATTGCCGGTCCACAGGTGATCGGAAACATTGCGCGACGATGTGAGTTGACGAATGCCGGTCCGCCCGGCTTTCTACCGCAGCGAAATCACATGCGCCGGCGCCCGAGTCGGCAGGAGAATATCATGCGTGCAGCCCTGTTTGCCCTACTCGCCGTCGGCGCGGTTTCGGCCCTCGATATCGCCCCCGCCGAAGCGCGCGACTATCCGTTCTGCATGCGCACGCGCTACGACACAGACCAGTGCAGCTATTATACGTATCAACAGTGCGCGGCGACCGCGAACGGGCTCGGCACCACCTGCTTCGCCAATCCGGCGCTTGCCTACAATCAGCAATATTACGACGAGCAGCCGGCGCCGCGCCGCCGTCATCGCCACTACCGCGCCGATTGAGGCGCGACGTCGAGCTGACGGATTACGCCAGCTCGATCACCTTGCCGTTTTGCAGCGACACCCGGCGGTCCATGCGGCCGGCCAGTTCCATGTTGTGGGTCGCGATCAGCATCGCCACCCTTGTCGCCTTCACTAGCTGCATCAGCGCCTTGAAGACGTGATCCGCGGTGTGCGGATCGAGATTGCCGGTCGGCTCGTCGGCGAACAGCACGCGTGGTGCGTTAGCGACGGCACGGGCGATCGCCACGCGCTGCTGCTCGCCGCCTGACAGTTCCGACGGCCGGTGGGTGATGCGATCACCGAGACCGAGATAGGCCAGAATCTCCTTGGCGCGAACCACGGTCTCGGAACGCTTCAGGCCGCGGATCATCTGCGGCATCATGACGTTTTCCAGCGCGGTGAATTCCGGCAGCAGACGGTGCGACTGGTAGACGAAGCCGATGTCGGTGCGGCGGATCTGCGTGCGCTCGGTGTCCGACAGGCCCGAAGTCGCGGTGCCGCCGACATAGACTTCGCCCTCGTCCGGGCTCTCCAGCAGGCCTGCGATATGCAACAGCGTCGACTTGCCGGAGCCTGACGGCGCCACCAGCGCCACCGACTGCCCGGCCCACAGCGCCAGCTTGGCGCCGTCGAGAATGCTCAGAACGGTCTCGCCCTGGGTGTATTGCCGCTTGATGTCGTGGAGATAAACCACCGGGACTTCTTCGCCGGGCTGCGCCATGTCGGTCATCTCTACTCGTACCTTAGCGCTTCGACGGGATCGAGGCGCGCGGCGCGCCACGACGGATACAGCGTGGCGAGGAACGACAGCGTCAGCGCCATGATCACCACCGCGCTGGTCTCACCGACATCGACGTCGGCGGGCAGCTTGGAGAGGAAATACAGTTCCGGCGAGAACAGCTCGGTGGAGGTCATCCAGGAGATGAACTGCCGGATCGATTCGATATTGAGGCAGACCACGAGGCCGACGACAAAGCCGGTCAGCGTGCCGACCACGCCGATCGCGGCGCCCGTGATCAGGAAGATTCGCATGATCGAGCCCTGCGAGGCGCCCATGGTGCGCAGGATGGCGATGTCGCTGCCCTTGTCCTTCACCAGCATGATCAGGCCGGAAACGATGTTCAGCGCCGCCACCAGCACGATCAAGGTCAGGATCATGAACATGACGTTGCGCTCGACCTGCAGCGCATTGAAGAACGTCGAATTGCGCTGCCGCCAGTCGACGATGAAGATCGGCCGGCCCGCGGCTTCGGTGACGCTCTTGCGGTATTCGTCGATCTTGTCGGGATTGGTGGTGTAGACCTCGATCGAGGTGACATCGGAAGCGCGGTTGAAATAGGCCTGCGCCTCGGCCAGCGGCATGAACACGAAGGTGCCGTCATATTCCGACATGCCGATCTCGAACACCGCGGCGATCCGGTACGGCTTGATGCGCGGGGTGGTGCCCATCGGGGTCACTGCGCCGCGCGGCGCCACCAAGGTGATGTTGTCGCCGGCATGCACCGAGAGCTGGTCGGCGAGCCTTCGGCCGATCGCGACGCCCTGCCCCTCGTCAAAATTCTCCAGCGTGCCCTGCTTGATGTTCTTGGCGATGGAGGTGAGGTTGTTGAGGTCCGCCGAGCGGATGCCGCGCACGAATACGCCGGAGGCGTTGAACGGCGACGACGCCAGAGCCTGGCCATCGACCACCGGGGCTGCGAGCCGGATGCCCTTGACACCGCTGATGCGGTCGGCGACGTCCTTCCAGTCGGTCAGCGGGCTCTCCAGCGGCTGCACCAGCAGATGGCCGTTCAATCCCAGGATCTTGTCGAGCAGTTCCTTGCGGAAGCCGTTCATGACGGCCATCACGATGATCAGCGTGGCGACGCCGAGCATGATGCCGAGAAACGAAAACCCGGCGATGACGGAAATGAAGCCCTCCTTGCGGCGCGCGCGCAAGTAGCGACCGGACAGCAGCCATTCGAAGGCGGCGAAGGGTGGGGTTCGAACTGGCTCGCTCATGGCATCATCCATCGCCCGATTCCCATACGAATCGGGCTCATTCTAGCTGCATCATGGGCGATGCGGTGACCGCACAGTGGATAAGTCGTCAGGAAGTCAACTTTGCGACGGCGTCGGCCGCGCTGATGTTCTCGCGCGAACCGTCGCTGCGCCGCTTCAATTCGACCTTGCCTTCCGCCAGCCCCTTCGGACCGACGAGAATCTGCCAGGGCACGCCGATCAGGTCGGCGGCTGCGAACTTGGCGCCGGCCCGCTGGTCGGTGTCGTCGTAGAGCACCTCCACGCCCTTGGCGGAGAGTTCGGCGTACAGCGCCTCGCAGGCCGCGTCGGTGTCGGGCGAGCCCTGCTTCAGGTTGAGGATCACGGCGCGGAACGGCGCCACCGCCTCCGGCCACTTGATGCCGTTCTCGTCATGGCAGGCCTCGATGATCGCGCCCACCAGGCGCGAAACGCCGACGCCGTAGGAGCCGCCATGGACCGCCTGCTCGGCGCCGTCAGGGCCGGCCACCAGCGCCTTCATGGCGTCGGAATACTTGGTGCCGAAATAGAAGATCTGGCCGACTTCGATGCCGCGGGTGTGGACCTGTTTTTCGGCCGGCACTTCGCGTGCGTAGCGCTCTGCGTCGTGGACGTCTTCGGTGGCGGCGTAGACGGTGGTCCACTGCTTGATGATGTCGGTGAGGTCAGCGTCGTAGTCGATGTCATCTGATGGCACCGGCAGATTTAGCACGTCGCTGTTGCAGTACACCGCTGACTCGCCGGTCTCCGCCAGCAAGATGAATTCGTGGCTGTGGTCGCCGCCGATCGGGCCGGTCTCGGCGCGCATCGGGATCGCCTTGATGCCCATGCGGGCGAAGGTCCTGAGATAGGCGACGAACATCCGGTTATAGGTGCGCAGTGCTGCGGCTTCGTCGATATCGAACGAATAGCCGTCCTTCATGAAGAACTCG
>NZ_JAQGJD010000205.1 GCF_028290785.1 Tardiphaga sp.
GCCTCGACGAGTCGGGCCGGCAGCGCGTCGAACTGGTCGGTCGACGTCGCGACCCGGCCGTAGATCTCCATGACCTGGCTCTTGGTGAGCCCCTCGGTACTGACGTCGAGTACCACCCGGCCGTGCCGGAGACCGACGATGCGGTCGGCCCAGGCGAGCGCGAGGTCGACCTGGTGCAGGCTGCACACGACGGTGAGCTGCTCGTCGGAGGCGATCTGGCGGATGAGCGCCATCACCTGCGCGCTCGACTCGGGATCGAGCGAGGCGACAGGCTCGTCGGCGAGCAGGATCTCCGGGTTCTGCATGAGGGCGCGGGCGATGGCGACGCGCTGCTGCTGGCCGCCGGAGAGCTGATCGGCACGCTGCGCGGCCAACGACGCCATGTCGAACTGCTCCAGCGCAGACATCGCCAGCGCGCGGTCCTCCTCGGGCCACATCTGCGTCAGCGAACGCCACTGCGGCATCCCGGAGAGGCGGCCCATCAGAACGTTGGTCAGGACATCGAGACGGCCGACCAAGTTGAACTGCTGGAAGATCATCGCCGAGCGCGCCCGCCACTGCCTGAGGTCGCGGCCGCGCAGCGCGGTGACATCGACGCCATCATACGAGATCCGGCCCGAGGTCGGCTCTGCCAGCCGGTTGATCATGCGCAGCATGGTCGACTTGCCGGCGCCGGAGCGCCCGATGACGCCGACGAAAGCGCCGGGCTGAATCGCGAAGGATGCGTTATCGACAGCCGCTTTGGCGCCGAATCGGCACGTCAGATTTTCAACCACCAGCATGGGGCACTCCAGTAACCATAGACGATGCCACCGGTAGCGCTGGGCCTTGACAGTGATGTGACAGGCGGTCCGCGCGAGCGCGTTGTCCCCGCATCCCAGCCGTACCGCGCAAAGTCATACGATCGTCACGACGCCGTCATGAAAGGAATCGAAGAGAGGCCGCGCGTCATGGCTGACGCCGTCAGATCATGTGAGAGTCCAATGGCCGGAAAAACTTTGTCGCTCGATCCCTCTATCGATCCGAGCGCTACGCTCAAGGATGCCACACTGGGCGCCTATTGCGAGGTCGGTGCTCGCACCATTCTTCAGGAAGTCACCATGGGCGACTATTCATATGTCGTGAACGACGCCCAGATCACCTATACGACGATCGGAAAATTCTGCTCGATCGCCGCGATGGCGCGAATCAATCCCGGCAACCACCCGATGCACCGCGCCACCCAGGCGCATTTCACCTATCGCGCCAGCGCGTATTTTCCTGGCGAGGCGGAGGACGCCGAGTTCTTCAACTGGCGCCGCGAACATCATGTCACGATAGGTCATGACGTCTGGATCGGTCACGGCGCCGTGGTGCTGCCCGGCCGCAACATCGGCACCGGCGCGGTGATCGCCGCCGGCGCGATCGTCACCAAGGACGTGCCGGCCTATACTATCGTCGCCGGCAATCCGGCTCGTGTCATCCGCCGCCGCTTTCCAGAAGACGTCGCCGCGCAACTCGCCGAGCTGGCGTGGTGGGACTGGGACCACGAGGCGCTGCGGCTGGCGCTGCCGGATTTTCGCAAGCTTGCGGTGGAAGACTTTTTGAGCAAATACCAGTCCGGTGCGGCAGCCGCCGCGAAGCAGATGGCAGAGACATGACGGATATCTTGATCGACGGCGGACGCACCCTTGTTGACGGCGAAGTCGTCGAGACTTCGCTGCGGATCGGCAACGGCAACATTTCGGCGATCGGCGCCGATGCCGTGCATGGCGCGCTCGGTCTCGATGCCGGCGGCTTGCTGGTGCTGCCGGGAATCGTCGATTTGCATGGCGATGCCTTCGAGCGGCAGTTGATGCCGCGGCCCGGCGTCGACTTCCCGGTCGATGTCGCGCTGGTCGACAGCGACCGTCAGGCGATCGCCAATGGCATCACCACGGTGTTTCACGGCACCACGTGGTCGTGGGAGCCCGGCCTGCGCGGCGCGGAGAATGCGCGCAAACTGCTGAATGCGATTGAAACGCAGCGGCCGCAACTCGCTGCCGACACCCGCTTCCATCTGCGCCAGGAAACCTACAATCTCGAGGCCGAAGCCGAGATCCTGCAGTGGCTTGCGCAAGGCCGCATCGACCTGCTGGCCTTCAACGACCATATCCACACCAGCCTGCACAATCCGGAAAAGCCGGAGAAGCGTGCCCGCATGGCCGAGCGCACCGGGCTGACAGGTGAGGCTTTCGACCAGCTCGTGCAGCGGGTGATTTCGCGCGCCGACGAAGTGCCGGGCTCCATCGCACGGTTGGCTCTCGCGGCGAAGGCGGCCGGTGTGCCGACTTTGTCCCATGACGACGAGACCCCGGCGATGCGCAGCGAGTTCCGCCAACTCGGCGTCGCGATCGCGGAATTCCCCATCAACGAAGAAACCGCCATCGCCGCGGCGGCCGCCGGCGACTTCATCGTGTTCGGTGCGCCCAATGTGGTGCGCGGCGGCAGCCATACCGGCTGGACCAAGGCTTCGGACATGATCGCCAAGGGGCTATGTTCGGTACTCGCCTCCGATTACTATTACCCCGCGCAGTTGCTGGCGGCATTTCGCCTGGTTGCCGAGGGGATTCTGCCATTGGCGAAAGCCTGGGCGCTGGTCTCGTCGGCGCCGGCCGCGGCTGCCGGGCTCACCGACCGCGGCGTGCTCGCTGCCGGCCGCCGCGCCGACATGCTGCTGATCGACGACACCGCGGCGTTGCGGCCGCGCATTGTCGCGGTCATCGCCAACGGCCGGCTGGTCCACCTCACGGATGCGAGTCGCCTGCTGCACACAGCCGTCGCACCGCGCAAGGCGGTTGCGGCGGCGTGACCGGTCTCTATGGTCGGACGTCATGACCACCTTCCCCCGTTACGCCATCTACTACACGCCCGCCGCCGACAGCGATCTGCATCGCTTCGGCACGGGGCTGTTGGGCTACGATGCCTTCGCCGTCAGCGATGTTCCGTTCCCGGCTGAAGTTCTCGCTGAAGCGCCGGACTGGGCTGCCCTGACCGGTGATCCGCGCAAATACGGTTTTCATGGCACCCTGAAGGCACCGTTCCCGCTGGCGCCGGGCAAGACCGAGGCTGAACTCGTCGCCGCCTGCGAGATCTTCGCCGCCGCTGCGCGCACCATTCCCATGATCACGCCGGTGGTGCGCGCCATCAGCGGCTTTATCGCCGTGGTGCCTGACACGCCATCCCCCGATCTCAACGCGCTGGCGCAGGATTGCGTCGAAACCTTCGACCGGTTTCGGGCGCCAATGAGCGCCGAAGACCGCGCACGGCGCAATCCCGGCGCGCTTACGGCGCGGCAGGTCGAGCAACTCGACCGCTTCGGCTATCCCTATGTGCGCGACGACTTTCGCTTCCATATGACGCTGACCGGCCGGCTCTCGCCCGAGCGCAACACGCAGGTGCTCGCTATGCTACAGGCGCGCTTCGCCGCGCTGGATCTGACGTCGCTGCGCATCGACCGCATCGCATTGTTCCGGCAAGACGATGACCGCTCGCGGTTCCGGATTATGCGCGAGATGAAACTGACCTGATCGATCAGTTCATCGCAACTGCGATGATGCAAACGCGAACAGTTTCGCAGCGCACACAGCGCTTCCAAAAATAATTCGCCGTTTTAATTTACCGTCCTTGACCTTGCGCACCAGCGTGCAATGATTTCTACCAACACCGGAGCGGATCGACGCGCCTGTCGCGTGAACCACGGCGTATGTCCGCTCAAGAACAGCAGTGGGAGAAACCGGCGGGTCAGCACGGTTTGAATCCTGCGCGCCATGACTGGGAGTCACCTTATGAAGACCCGCGCCGCCGTTGCCTTTCAGGCCAAGAAGCCCCTTGAGATCGTCGAGCTCGATCTGGAAGGCCCCAAGCACGGCGAGGTCCTGGTCGAGATCAAAGCCACCGGCATATGCCATACCGACGCCTATACGCTGGACGGTCTCGACAGCGAGGGCATTTTCCCCTCCATTCTCGGCCACGAAGGCGCGGGCATCGTGCGCGAGATCGGGCCCGGCGTCACCTCGGTGAAGCCGGGCGATCATGTGATTCCGCTGTACACGCCGGAATGCCGGCAATGCAAAAGCTGCCTCAGCCAGAAGACCAACCTGTGCACGGCGATCCGCGCGACGCAGGGCAAGGGCGTCATGCCCGACGGCACCTCGCGCTTTAGCTACAAGGGCGCGCCGGTGTATCACTACATGGGCTGCTCGACGTTCTCCAATTTCACGGTTCTGCCGGAGATCGCCGTGGCGAAAATTCGCGACGATGCGCCGTTCCAGAGCAGTTGCTATATCGGCTGCGGCGTCACTACCGGCGTCGGTGCGGTGGTCAACACCGCCAAGGTCACGCCGGGATCCAATGTGGTGGTGTTCGGACTTGGCGGCATCGGCCTCAACGTGATCCAGGGCGCGCGCATGGTCGGTGCCGACAAAATCATCGGGGTCGATGTCAACGACGACAAGGAAGAGTGGGGCCGCAAATTCGGCATGACGCATTTCGTCAACCCGAAGAAGATCGACGGCGACATCGTCGCGCATCTGGTCGGGCTCACGGACGGCGGTGCCGACTACACCTTCGATTGCACCGGCAACACCACCGTGATGCGGCAGGCGCTGGAAGCCTGCCATCGCGGCTGGGGCGTCTCGGTGGTGATCGGCGTCGCGGAATCCGGCAAGGAGATCGCCACCCGCCCGTTCCAGCTGGTCACCGGCCGGGTCTGGAAGGGCACCGCGTTCGGCGGCGCGCGCGGCCGTACCGACGTGCCGAAGATCGTCGACTGGTACATGAACGGCAAGATCGAGATCGACCCGATGATCACCCACGTCCTCAAGCTCGAGGACATCAACAAGGGCTTCGATCTGATGCACGAGGGCAAGTCGATCCGCTCGGTCGTCGTGTTCTGAACCACCAACCAAAAATCAAACAGGAGGATTGATCCCATGACCGTTCATATCCACCCCTCAGTCGATAATGGAGTCAAACAGGGCTCCGGCCATTTCACCGGCGGCACGCTGGTCTGCAAATGCCAGGACCGCCCCGTCAAGGTCGGTGTCCGCGGCGACGTGCTGCACAACCACGCCTGCGGCTGCAGCAAATGCTGGAAGCCAGATGGCGCGACCTTCGCAGTAATCGCCGTGGTGCCGCGCGACAACGTCTCGGTACTGGAAAATGGCGACAAGCTTCATATCGTCGATGCCTCGGCGACAATCCAGCGCCATGCCTGCAAGGTGTGCGGCACGCATATGTACGGGCGCATCGAAAACAAGGATCATGCGTTCTACGGCCTCGACTTCATTCACCCGGAACTGTTCCAGGAAGGCGGCTCGGCGGCTCCGGGCTTCGCGGCCTTCGTGTCGTCTGTGATCGAGACCGGCGTCGATCCGTCGGAGATGGATGGCATCCGCGCGCGGCTCAAGGAGCTGGGTTTGGAGCCGTACGATTGCCTGTCGCCGGGATTGATGGATGCGCTTGCGGCGCACGTCTCGAAGTCCCGCGCCAAAGCAGCATAGCGGCAGCCCGACGCGGCCAGCTTGATCCGTCCGCGCTGGCGGTGGCATAACCATCGCCAGCGTTGACGCCTGCGGTCTGCCGTCGTCCCGCCGCCGGAGTAACCGACTCATGACGATCGAAACTGTTTCGCTGAACCGGTCGCATGACGGCACCCAGGGCGTCTACAAGCATGCCAGCCGGGAGACTGGCACCACTATGACGTTCTCAGTGTTCGTGCCGCCGGCGGCGCGCGAAAAACCCTGCCCGGTCGTCTGGTATCTGTCCGGCCTCACCTGCACCCACGCCAATGTGACCGAGAAGGGCGAGTATCGCCGCGCCTGCGCCGATCTCGGCCTGATCTTTGTCGCACCCGATACCAGTCCGCGCGGCGACGGCGTGCCCGGCGATCCCGCCAACGCCTATGACTTCGGTCTCGGCGCTGGCTTCTATGTCGATGCCACGCAGCCGCCGTTCGCGAAGAACTACCGGATGTGGAGCTACGTCACTGAGGAGTTGCCTGCAGTGATCGGTGCGAATTTCCCCGCGGACATGACGCAGCAATCGATTATGGGCCATTCCATGGGCGGCCATGGCGCCCTGACGATCGCGCTGCGCCACCCGGAGCGTTACCGCGCCGCCAGCGCGTTCTCACCGATATCGGCGCCGTCGCAGGTGCCATGGGGCGTCAAGGCGCTGTCAGGCTATCTCGGCGACGACCGCAAGATCTGGCGCCGGCACGACGCCGTGGCGCTGATCGAGGACGGCGCACGATTTCCGGAATTCCTGGTCGATGTCGGCGACGCCGATCCGTTTCTCGCTGAACAATTACGGCCGGGGCTGCTGGAGAACGCGTGCGCCGATGCCGGCATCGAACTGACGCTGCGCCGGCCCTCGGGTTACGATCACAGCTACTATTTCATCTCCACCTTCATGGAAGATCATCTGCGCTGGCACGCCGCGCGGCTGAAAGGGTGACGTAGCCTCAACTCTCCCCATTGCGGAGCACGCTGCCGTCGCTCAGTCTACTGCGGCGCGCCGTAATTCGGCGCCAGCAGCCGGTTGCGCAGCAGGTAGCTCACCGTGCGCGACCAGGACTCGTCCGTGTTGCTGCGGAAATCCGCGCTCATCGCCGTCACCAGATGCCCGGTCCGCGCGTTGCGGATATAGACGTTCATGTTGAGGATCAGGTTCGAGACCTTCTGCACCGTGCCGGTGATGGCGAGGTCGGCGCCGAGTTGCTGGGCAAACTGCACGTCGCAGCCGCCGCAGGCCTGCAGGTTGCTGTTGTGCGCCTCGACGCGCACCGGCGCGATATCGACGAGCACATATTTTCCGGATTCTTCCAACCCCTTGCGCAGTTGATCGCCGGCCCGCAGCAGGCGGGCCTGCTCATCGGCGCGCTGGCCGTCCTTCTCGCCCTGCAGGCTGGTGTCGATCAGCTCGAAATCGAACACCGCAGCCCTCGGCCCGTCGGCGCGCGCGGCAACCGACCCCGCCAGCACCGCCAGAACGACAAATCCAATCTCGCGCATGAAAGTTTCCCGACCGGAACCCGCCACACCAAAATGTTCGTTGCAACTTAGGACGGATCAGCCATGTTTCAAGCAGGAAGTCTTCTGATCGGCAGTATCTGTCGAAGGGGGCTCGAATGGGGAGGCGTCCTTGGCCCGGCTTTTTTGGGCGATCGTGTGTTGCGTGCTGGGTTCGGCCGCGCTCAAGGCCGAGCCGGTGGAAATCAGGATCGGCTATCTCGGCCCTGCCGGCATTCGGCCGAGCCTGTCGCTGGTCGAACAACCCGCCGAGAATGATGGCGTCGCCGGAGCCCGCCTCGCCATCGAGGACAACAACACCACCGGTCGGTTCACGGACCAGCGTTTTGCGCTCGACGAGATCCGGTTGAAGGACAGCGACGATGCCGGCACCGCGGCGCAGAGCTTGGCTGGGCGCAACGTCGGCTTCATCATCGCCGACCTACCCGCGGATGCGCTGCTGAAGGCGGCCGACGCCATCCGCGACCGCGGCACTCTGCTGCTGAACGCCGGCGCCATCGACGACCGGCTGCGCGAACAGGACTGCCGCAGCAATGTAATCCATGTCGCGCCGACGCGCTCGATGCTGGCCGATGCGCTCGCGCAATACCTGGTCTGGAAGCAATGGAAGCGCTGGCTGCTGGTGGCAGGCTCGCATCCCGAAGACAAACTGTACGCCGACGCGCTGCGTCGAGCGGCAACGCGCTTCGGCGCCAAAATCGTGCAGGAGCGCACCTTCGAGGACACCGGCGGCGCGCGGCGCACCGACAGCGGCGTCACGCTGATCCAGCGGCAAATGCCGGTATTCACGCAGGGAGCGCCGGCCTACGACGTTCTGGTGGCCGCCGACGAGAGCGAGGTGTTCGCCTCCTACCTGCCCTACCGCACGTGGGACCCGCGGCCGATTGCCGGCTCTGCCGGCCTGGTGCCGACCAGTTGGGACGCGGCGCATGACCAATGGGGCGCGGTGCAATTGCAGAACCGCTTTGTGAAGCTCAACGCCCGCCGCATGAGCGCGCGCGACATGCAGGCCTGGACGGCAACGCGGATGATCGGCGAAGCCGCGGCGCGAACAAAGTCCGGCGATCCGAAAGCGATCACCGCGTTCATCAAGAGCCCGGACTTCTCCATCGCCGCCTTCAAGGGCCAGCGCCTGACGCTGCGCGACTGGAACGGGCAGCTGCGCCAACCGATCCTGCTCGCCGACGGGCGCATGGTGGTCTCGGTGTCGCCACAGGAAGGTTTTCTGCACCAGGTATCGGAACTCGATACGCTCGGCATCGACCGGCCGGAGACGAAGTGTAAATGGCCATGATGGAGAGGTTGCGGATGTCGCGACAGATGTTTTACGCAGTAGCCATCTGGCTGGCGTGCGCAGTGCCGGCGAGCGCCACGATGGCCTATGTCTCCAACGAGAAGAGCAACACGGTCTCGGTGATCGACACTGATAGCTGGACCGTGACCAGGACGATCAAGGTTGGCCAGCGCCCGCGCGGCATCGAATTCACCCATGACGGCAAGTCGGTGCTGGTCGCGGTCGGCGACGACGACACCATCGAGGTGATCGATGTGGCCAAGCAGGAAGTCGTGGACACCCTGCCTTCCGGCCCCGATCCGGAACTGTTCGTGCAGGATGCCGCCGGCAAGCTGCTCTACGTCGCCAACGAGAACGACAACACGGTGACGATCATCGACATTGCCCGGCGCGGGCGGCTCGGCGAGGTGCAGGTCGGCGTCGAACCGGAGGGGATGGCGATCAGCCCGGACGGAAAAATCCTGATCAATACTTCCGAGACCACCAACATGGCGCATTTCATCGATACCGCTACGCGGCAGATCGTGGCCAATGTCCTGGTGGATGCCCGGCCGCGTTTCGCGGAGTTCAAGCGCGACAATTCCGAGCTGTGGGTGTCGGCGGAGATCGGCGGCACCGTCACCGTCATCGATCCCGTGAAGCGCGAGGCTACCGGGAAGATCAGTTTCGCGATCCCCGGGCTGCGGCGCGAGGCGATCCAGCCGGTGGGCATCGGCATGACCAAAGACGGCAAGACCGCCTTTGTCGCATTGGGTCCCGCCAACCGCGTCGCGGTGGTGGATGCCATGACCCATCAGGTGACGAAATATCTGCTGGTTGGGCAGCGGGTCTGGCATCTGGCCTTCACGCCAGATGAAAAATATCTGCTGACCACCAACGGCGTTTCCAATGACGTCTCGGTGATCGACGTCGCCGCGCTCAAAGTGATCAAGACCATCCAGGTCGGCGAACTGCCCTGGGGCATTGCAATGGCGCCGCCATGATGCAGAGCCAAATGCCCATCGACAGTCCTGCAAGTCCCGAGCGACGCCCGGCCGCGGCGGCCATCGCTGCGCTGTCGATCGATCGCGTCAGCCATTGTTACGGACCGCGGCTGGCGCTTGACGACGTCAGCCTCGACGTTGCGCCGGGCACCTTCACCGCGCTGCTCGGCCTCAACGGTGCCGGCAAGAGCACGCTGTTCTCGCTGATCACCCGGCTGTTCGGCGTGCAGCGCGGCCACATCCGGATTTTCGGGCACGACATCGGCCGCGCCCCCGGCGAGGCGCTGCGGGTACTCGGCGTCGTGTTCCAGCCGCGCACACTCGATCTCGACCTTACGGTGACGCAGAACCTGCTGTATCACGCCGCCCTGCACGGCATCGGGCGCGGCCATGCGAGGACGCGGGCCGGGGAAGTCCTCGCGCAGATCCATCTGTCCGACCGCAGCGGCAGCAAGGTGCGTGATCTCTCCGGCGGCCAGATGCGACGACTGGAGATTGCGCGCGCGCTGCTGCACCGACCGCGTCTGCTGCTGCTCGATGAGCCCACCGTCGGTCTCGACGTCCAGGCCCGCGATGACATGTTGGACCATGTCAGAGCATTGGTGCGCGAACAGGGCATCGCCGTGCTGTTCGCGACCCATCTGTTCGACGAGATTGCGGAAAGCGACGATCTCGTCGTGCTGCATCAGGGCCGCGTGCTGGCGCGCGGGCCGCTGCCCGATGTTCTCGCTCAAAGCGGCGCGCGCGACCTGCATGCCGCCTTCATGCGGCTGACCGGAACCGCCGCGGAGATGGGGGGACCGGCGCCATGACAACCGACGTGCTCACGCAAAAAACCGGATTCACGCTCGCGCAATACGCCATATGCATGAACGGCATCGTCTGGCGCGAAGCATTGCGCTTTTTGCACCAGCGCGAGCGCTTCGTCTCCGCGCTGGTGCGGCCGCTGGTGTGGTTGTTCATCTTCGCCGCCGGGTTTCGCCAGGTGCTGGGAATATCCATCATCCCGCCCTACGAGACCTATATCCTCTACGAGGTCTACATCACACCGGGATTGATTGCGATGATCCAGCTATTCAACGGCATGCAGTCATCGCTGTCGATGGTCTACGACCGCGAGACGGGCAACATGCGCACCCTGCTGGTGAGCCCGCTGCCGCGCTGGTATCTGCTGTTCTGCAAGCTGCTCGCCGGCACCGCGGTCTCCGTGCTGCAGGTCTACGCCTTCCTGCTGGTGGCGTGGTTCTGGGACATCGAGCCGCCGCATCTCGGTTATCTCACCGTGCTGCCGGCGCTGCTACTGTCCGGGCTGATGCTCGGCGCGCTGGGCATGCTGATCTCGTCGGGCATCCAGCAACTGGAGAATTTCGCCGGGGTGATGAACTTCGTGATCTTCCCGATGTTCTTTGCCTCGTCGGCGCTGTATCCGCTGTGGCGCGTGCAGGAGGGCAGTCCGATGCTGGCCTATCTCTGCCAGCTCAATCCCTTCACGCATGCGGTGGAGTTGATTCGCTTCGCGCTATACGGCCGGCTGAACGGGCTCTCGCTGGCCGTGGTCGGCGGATGCGCGGTGGTGTTCATGGTCGGCGCGGCGATCGCCTATGATCCGTCGCGCGGCATCGGCCGACGCGGGCCGGCGGGAGGCGAAACATGAGATCGCGTGTTCCGGTCGCGGCGTTGTTTGCCCTGCTTGGCATGACCGGCCTGGGCCGGGCAGCCGATCCACGCTATCCGGACTGGCCCTGCGCGCAAGCCAAGGTGCCGGAAGTCTCTCTCGCTGCAGTCTGGGCCGGGCCGGATCTCGACGACGTCGCGAACAAATGGAAAGACAATGCCACCGTCAGTGCGCTGGTGCCGCGGCTGGCGGCGCGGCGCACGCCGCTTGATGAGGCTGAGAAGGCCATTGCGGAATTTCTCTCGGATTCTCCGGCCAGGAAAGAGGAGCGCGGCAAATTGCTGTTTGCCGGCCTGTTCGAAACCCTCAACGCGCAGCGGGGGTCCGTGATGAGCGGACTGGAGCGCATCACCCGCAAGCAACGCGAGGCCGCCGACGCGATCCGCGCCGAGACGCTATCGATGCATGCGCTGCAGGATGCAGCGACGCCCGACCCTGCGAAGATCGAGCAGACCGGCAACCAGTTGCTGTGGCAGACCCGCATCTTCGAGGACCGCCGCCGCGTCATCAAATTCGTCTGCGAAGTGCCGGTGGCGATCGATCAGCGGCTGTTCGCGCTGGGGCGCATCATCCAGCAGGGCATGGAGTAATGCAGGTATCAGTAGTTATTCCCCCGCCCGCGGTTCCGCCTTTGCATCGACCATCGGCAGGTCCGCCTTGCGCCAGCCATCGGTGCCCTCGGGATACCAGGCGACGTTGACATAGCCGTAGGTCAGCGCGCGCTTCGCGGCATTCCACGACATCCAGCAATTGGCCTGGCAATAGAACACCAGTTGCTTGCCGCGATCACCGCCGCTGGCGCGCGCCAGGCCCTGCTTGAAATAGGTCTCAGTGACCTCGGCTAGTTCACCGTAGCCGGTGTCGGGCAGCCAGATGCTGCCGGGAAGATGCGGGCGCGGCGCCTCGCGCCATATGGTGCCGGCGGGCAGATTCGGCGGCTTCGGCGGATGCGGCAGTACGTCGATAAACGCCGCCGCACCGGCGCGCCAGATCGCTTCGGCCGCAGCGGTATCCAGCACCTGCGCGCCCTTCAGCGTCAGCGGCACCGGCGCGCGATAATTCTCGGTGCGGTAGCTGTCCGGCTCGGGTGCCATGTCCTGCGCGACTGCGCCGGCTGCGAACAATATCGCAACCGCCGCCACGCAGGCATGGCGCCGCATCACGGCGACTTGGCCGGCGCCCGCGCGACAATCGGTTGGTCGTTGTCGTCGAGCAGCGGCACGCCGAAGCTGAGGAGAATGGCGTTGATCTCGCTTTGGTTCTCCTGGATGAAGCGATTCAGCAACCGCTTCCAGTTCTGGTCCGCGGCACGAACGCCCATGCCGATACGGTAGGCGAGCCGCGGGCCGGTGGTTTCCCTGACCAGCGGCGTGACGTGCAGCGGTGGGTTGGCCTCTTTGGCGTAGTAGCCGGCCATCGGTCCCCACAGAATGCCGGCATCGATGGTGCCGGCATTGATGTCCTTGATCATCGCTTCGGCCGAAGAATCGATCCTTGTATCGATCATCAACGCGTATGGCCTGGCGTTCGCCATGAGGCCGTTGGCCGCCATGTTGGTGGCCGGCGGGGTGCCGGCGACGATGCCGATGTGCTTGTCCTTGAGGCGGGGATCGCCGAGCGTTGTGACCTCGTCGAGACCGCCGCCGGTTTTGGCGACCAGCGCATAGGCCGTCCGAAGATAGGGATTGGTGCCCTGTACCAGGTCGTCGCCCTGCGGATAGCCCATCACCACGTCGCAGCGATGCGCGCCGAGCGTCATGCGGAAGAAGCCGGTCGCTTGCGGGAAATAGGTGTAGGCCAGCCGCTTTTGCAGCTTGGCCGCAAGGAGTTCCGCGAGCTTGTTCTCGTAGCCTTCGCCTTTGTCGTTAGACAGAGGCAGGCTTCGCGGGTCGGCGCAAACCCGCAGCACCTGCGGATCGACCAGTTCAATCGAAAGGTCAGTGCCTTCCGACGTCTGCGCCTGGGCGGGAGCGCCAGCGAATATCCCCATGGAGGCAATACAAAAAACCGCCAATAGGTGCCTTGACCGTACGGCATGGATCATCGCCGTCTTCTCCTTCGATCGACAGTCGCGCCCCCGGAAACGTCTGCCGCCGATCACTTCTTGCCCATGCAGGAATCCTCGGCCTGCTGTGCGGCCGGCGGCTTGTCATCATGTTTGGCCGGCCTGACGCGGCCGACCGCATCTACTGAGCGCGCGCGGAGGTAGACATAGAGATCGTCGAGGTAGCAGGAGACGTTCGGGTTATCGCCGAACGCCGGCATCACATTGTTCTGCGACGCATTGACGTTTTTGCGACCGCTGGCGACAACCTCCAAGAAGTGGCCGTAATCCATGCTCTCGACGGAGTGCTTCAGCGCCGGCGCGTAGCTCGATCCTTCGCCGTCGGGGCCGTGGCAGACATGGCATTCCGAATGGTAGCGGCGATAGCCGGAATAGGTGTACCAATCGACGCTGCCGTCGGTAACCTTGAAGGTCGGGTTGCCTTCCTTGTCGAAGTACTTGCCATCCTCGTTTTTTACTGCAGCGGGATCGCCAGGACCATCGGCGAAAGCATGAGAGCCGAACATCACGGCGACCATCAAAGCCGCCACACACGAGATTGAACGCACGAGCATTTCCTTGAGTTTTCTTATTGTGAGGTCATGTTTTGGCTTGAGAACGGGCGAAACTTCGGCGCGTGAATCGCTCCACGCGCCGAAAATTCGTGTCTCTGCCTATTGCGGCAGGGCGAACACCGTCAGCGCTCCGCCGAGCGCGGTGTAGTTCGTCAATGCCGCATAGCCGCCGACGGCACCGAGACCCGCCGTCGGATCGGTCAGGCCGGCTGCAAGGCCGATGCCCGCCCAGCCACCAACGCCGGACAGCACGGCGATATATTGCCGGCCGCCCTGCTCATAGGTGGTGACGTTGCCGATGATGCCGGACGGAGTCTTGAACTTGTAGAGTTCCTTGCCCGTCTTGGCGTCAACCGCCTTGATGTACCCTTCCAGCGTTCCGTAGAACACCACGCCGCCGGCGGTAGCGAGCGCCCCGGACCACACGGAGAACTGCTCCTTGTTGGACCAGGCGATCTTGCCGGTTGTGTTGTCCCAGGCAATGAAGTTGCCCATGTGGCTGTCGCCCGGAGGGGGATACATCGACAGCGTGGCCCCGACATAGGGCTGGCCGGCAGTGTAGCTCACCTTGAAGGGCTCGTAGTCCATGCAGACGTGGTTGGTCGGTACGTAGAACAGCTTGGTGTCCGGCGAGTACGCGGCCGGCTGCTCATCCTTGGTGCCGAGCGCGGCCGGGCAGATGCCCTTGCTGTTATGGTCCTCGCCGCCGCTTTCGGTGGAATATTGCGCCACCACTTTCGGACGACCATAGGTCGGCGAGCTCTTGTTCATATCGACACCGGAGGTCCAGTTCACCTTCGGATCGTACTTTTCGGCGACCAGCAATTCGCCGGTGGCGCGATCGAGCGTATAGCCGAGGCCGTTACGGTCGAAATGCGTCAGCAGCTTGCGAGCCTGACCGCCCATGTCCTGATCGCTGAGGATCATCTCGTTGACGCCGTCATAGTCCCATTCGTCATGGGGCGTCATCTGGTAGACCCAGTTGGCCATGCCCGTATCCGGATTGCGCGCGAAAATGGTCATCGACCACTTGTTGTCGCCCGGGCGCTGCTTGGGATTCCAGGTCGAGGGATTGCCGGAACCATAATACACCATGTTCAGCGCCGGATCGTAGGACAGCCAGCCCCATGTGCAGCCGCCGCCGATCTTCCACTGGTCGCCCTGCCAGGTCTTGATGCTGGAATCCTTGCCGACCGGCTTGCCGAGTTCGGTGGTCTTGACGGGATCGACCATGATCTGGTCGTCCGGCCCTTCGGAGAAGGCACGCCAGACCTGCTTGCCCGACTTGAGATCGTAGGCCGTGACGTGGCACTGCACCCCGAACTCGCCGCCGGAAATGCCGACCAGCACCTTGTCCTTCACCACCAGCGGCGCCGACGTGCCGGTGCCGCCCTTGCCGGGATCGCCGTTCTTCACCGACCATTCCACCTTGCCGGTCTTGGCATCGAGCGCGACCAGCGTGGTGTCCGCCTGGTGCAGGAAGATCTTGCCGTCGGCATAGGCCACGCCGCGATTGACCGTGTCGCAGCACATCACCGGAATCACGTTAGGATCCTGCTTGGGCTCGTATTTCCATACGATCTTGTTTTCGTTGGCGAGATCGAGCGCGTAGACGATATTGGGGAACGGGGTGTGGACGTACATCATGTTGCCGATTACCAGCGGACCGCCTTCGTGGCCGCGCAGCACGCCGGTCGAGAATGTCCAAGCCACCTGCAGCTTGCCCACATTCGCTGCCGTGATCTGCTTGAGTTCGGAATAGCGCTGGTTGGCATAATTGCCGGCCGGCATCACCCAGTCTTTCGGGTTCTGCTGCATCTTGATCAGTTCGTCATTGGCATTTGCCGCGCCTGCGGCGAAGGCCGCTACAGCGCCGAGACAGGCCGCGAATAGCACCTTGTGCATGTCGAATCCTCCCACGAGATATTTTGTTGTTGTTACATCACTGCATTAGGCCCGAGACGCATGCGCTCAGCACCGATAGTCTCTGGGATACATTTTCGCCAGCATATCAAGCTCCGACCGACGAACGACATTGATCGTTTCGTATTGCCGCAGCTCCCGAAAGACCTTGGCTATCCCAACGAACCGAAGTCCTGTTGAAGTCGAAAACAAAGAAATGGTAATCCGGTCGACTGGAGCGCGCAATACAAATTCGGTCGAACTAATAGTGGACCGATGGAAATCGCTTGTTGCGTCGCAGAATTTTCTGCACCGCTCAACGCGCTGAATATGTCATGGATACTTACGCATGATCGCCAGGATGCTACGAGCTATCTTCGCCGTGCTCTCTATTGCATCGACTGTGCAAGCGCAGCAAAGCGATCCGCCGCTTCCCGTCAGCGAAATCGCCCCGGGCGTCTATGTCCATTTTGGCGCTGTGGAACTGATGACGCGTAGCAACGAAGGCGGCATCGCCAACATCGGATTTATCATCGGCAACGACGCCGTAGCGGCGATCGACACCGGAGGCAGCGTACGCGAAGGGCGCCGGCTGCTGCAGGCGATCCGCAGCCGCACCGACCGGCCGGTCCGCTACGTGATCAATACCCACGGCCACCCGGATCATGTTTTCGGCAACGCAGCATTCGGCAGCTACGCGGCGACGTTCGTCGGCCACAAGAATTTGCCGCAGGCGCTCGCCACGCGCGGGCCGTTCTATCTCGAATCGTTCCGCCGTCTGATCGGAGACGAGCTGATGGCGGAAGTCCGGCTCATCGAACCCACGGTGCTGGTCGATAACGAAATGACGCTCGATCTCGGCGGAAGAACCCTGACGCTGAAGGCATGGCCGACGGCTCACAGCGACAGCGACCTGACCGTGCTGGACGGTACGACCGGCACGCTGTTCGGCGGCGATCTCGTCTTTTCCGGGCATATTCCCATCATTGATGGCAGCCTGCGTCGGTGGCTGACGATGCTCGATCCGCTCGCGGCCCTGCCCGCCCGGCAGGTGGTCCCGGGGCACGGCCCCATCGGGGCGTGGCCCGGCGCGCTCGACGACGAGCGACGCTATCTGCAGACCCTTTCGGCAGACGTCCGCACCTCGGTTTCCCGCGGCGCCCCGCTGAAGTCAGCCACCGAAACCGCCGGCGCGGCTGAGAAATCGCGCTGGCAATTATTCGACGACTACAACGCCCGCAACGCAACCGCGGCCTACTCGGAAATTGAATGGGAATAGATCGCTTCCCGAGCTATGCTCGCTGACTGGTCCTTCGGTCGGTCAGGAGATCGCTATGACCGTTTTGACGTTGATGCGCGTTATTGCGCTCGCTGCAGCCGTTCAAGTCGGAGTGCCCGCAGCGATGGCCGCCGCGCCGGAGCCGTATGATCCCTGGCCCGGGTTGGTGCAGGACATCTTCAACAGCCGCCCGATGCTCGACGGCGCCGGCATCATTGCGATCGAGATGCCAGTTCGCGCGGAAGATGCCGCCATCGTTCCGGTGACGCTGCGCACCACGTTGCCGCCCGGCGATGGCCGCCGGGTTCGCGCCATCACGCTGGTGATCGACCAGAATCCGGCGCCGATGGCCGGCCGGTTCGAACTCGGCCCGGAATCCACCGTGTCTGAAATATCCACCCGGGTGCGGGTCAACAGCTATACGGACGTGCATGCCGTTGCGGAACTTAGCGATGGGCAGCTCTATATGAGCAAGATCTTCGTCAAAGCCTCAGGCGGCTGTTCAGCGCCGGCCGCCAAGAACGCCGAGGAAGCCAAAGGCAAGCTCGGCCAGATCCGGTTTCGCCAGTTCGCGAAAGCCGGCGACAGCGCCTCCAGCGGCTTGCGCGAAGCGCAGGTGATGATCGGGCACCCGAATAATTCCGGGCTGCAAATGGATCAGGTCACGCACCTCTATGTGCCGCCGTTCTTCATCAATGAAATGCGGGTATGGCAAGACGACAGCCTGCTGTTCGCGGTGGAAGGCGGAATCTCAATTTCGGAAGACCCCAACATCCGCTTCTCCTACCTGCCGCAAGGCGCGAAGCGCTATCGCGTCGAGGCCAAAGACACCGAAGGCCACATCTTCCAGGGCGAGTGGAAGGCCGAGACTTCGGGAATGTAGCGCGTCGCCGACCTCAGAAACACCGCACCTCGGCTTCCGCCTGTGCGCGACGTAGATCGTTAAGGGCAGTGTTGGCCTGCGGCGACGAACGGAACTGTCCGCCGAGATTGCCCTGCACCTGCGCCATGTTCAGCACGGTCTCAGCGGTGACGTAGCTATCATAAGGCAGCAGCGACGCTACCACGTCGATCGAGCAGGAACATTGTTCCAGCGACTGCCGATTTTCGCCATTGGCCTTCATGCAGCCGAATACGTAGTCGGACCGGGCGGCGGTGGGGTAATCGTTGAAATCGGCGGCCTCCGCCGGGGCTGCCGGAACGATCGCCAGCAGATACGCGGCCAACGCGGCCTTTCGCCATACGGCAATCGCCATCTCATCACTCCCGCCAGGTCTATGGCCGCTACCCTACTATAACCATCAAAGGTTAAAACCACGCAGCTTGCTGCAATGCAACGCAGGCTTCGCTGGCACGATATGCGGTCGGCGTGATAGCAATCTGGAAAAATTTCCCCGGGAGGCACCTGTCGTGCGCATTGTCATTCTCGCCGCCGCGTCGCTGATACTCGGCTCCGGCCCGCTTCTGGCGCAAGGCAAGGGCATTCGGCTCTGGAACCTGACCACGGAAACGATCTCGAGTTTCCAATTGTCGGCACCGGGACAGAACGCCTGGGGGCCGAACCAGACCCTGAATGACAAGGACAAGGAAGTCGATCACGACGAACGCCTGCGGATCACCGACGTGGCGCCGGGGCGCTATGACGCCAAGGTCGGCTATCGCGATGCGCGGTCCTGCACGGTACGCGACATCGACATCAAGGCCGGCACGGTGTTTTCCATCGCCGACAAGGATCTCAAGGACTGCAGCAAATAGCGTTAGCCGGCTTTGCTCCCAGCGGCGGCATCGGCCTTGTCGTTGGTGTGCGGATATTCGCAGCGCCACTTCACCGCCTGCCACTTCGGGTGCTCACCCACCCATTGCGCGATATAGGGCTGCGCTGCCATGGTGCACTGCTGCAGCGATACCTGCGATGAAAACATCAGATGAGTTTCCTCGCAGGTGCTCGGCGACAGCACGGCGCAGACTGTCACGATCAGGTCAATGGGATTCATGCCACGCTCCTTGCTCTGTCGCCAACATAACATAAGAAGACACGGATTCGCTGCGGCGAAGTTTCAACACGGCTCAAAATGGCCGTGCGATACCGCTCCGGGGGCAGCTAACTACCGTCTCAAAAATTGACGCCGTAGATCAGCCGCGCCTGATGACGCTCGAATCCGGCGAGATTGAGCGGACCGCTATCGCCTGGCCGGTGTCCCCAGGCTTGGATGCTCCACGCCGCGGTCAGCCGCGAACGCTCGGAAAGCTGCAGATAGGCCGTCGGCCCCAGGAATAGCGCGTCGCCTGAAAACTCCTGCAGGCCGATCCCCTCATAGCGGCGCAGGTAACGCGCCTCGCCGCCGAGAAAGACACCGGGGCGGACCTGGGCCATCACCGCCGCCGCCACGCCCACCGTCGATTCCCGGTCGATGAAATCCGTGCCCACCAGCCGGGTCCATTCCGGCTGGTACAGCAGATTGAGCGCTGCGACCACGTAGCCTGGTA
>NZ_JAQGJD010000212.1 GCF_028290785.1 Tardiphaga sp.
CCCCGCGCGCCTTCTCATGACGGGGCGGGAGGCAATTTGCAAGGGATGCCGGCCCTCGCGACGGCGTTTTTCGCAAGCAATTGAGGGATATGGGCTATTTTGCTCGGAAAGCGCCCACCGAGAGGGGCGCAGGCAGGCGGTGAACCCAAGCCGGGTGGCACGCGACTGTCTGATGGCACATCACCGGGGAAGCGACATGAACAAATATCGCTGGATCGGCTGGGCGATCGGCGCCGCTGCGCTGGCCGGCGCGCTGGCGCCAGCACAGGCCCAGAATTGCCGACATGACGGGCCGGTGGTGGGGTGCGACGATGGACGGCGTGGAATCTTGTCCGGAGATGCCATCGTCTGGGCGGACGGTACACGATCCAGCGCTTCGCCGCATCCCAGCGTCATTATCGGGCAGAAATCATCGGTGCGAATCGGGCCCGGCGTGCTGGTCGGCAAGGGGAGCGGATCGGTGCCGCTCGACGATCCCAACGCCCCCAACAAAACCCGTTGCGCGGTCCTGGACGGCGTTTCGTACTGCCATTGACCCGTCAGTGGTAGCGGCTGCCGCCGGGTGCACTATACGACCGCAGCGGCCAGACCACCGCCGGATCGCCGGCCAACGTCAGCGCTGCCGCCTTGTCATTGGCGGCATGGGCGTCCTGCAGGGCATCGACAAAATCCGCGAACCAGTCCTGGATGGTGCCGGCGCGCAGCTTCGCCATCATCGCCTCCCAGCGCATCCGGCGCTCCAGCAGCGGCATCGAGAACGCCATGGCGATGGTCCGCGCCATGCCGTCGATGTCATGCGGATTGACCAGCAGCGCGGTGTCGAGTTCCTGCGCAGCGCCGGCGAATTTCGACAGCACCAGTACGCCGGGATCGACCGGATTTTGTGCAGCCACATATTCCTTGGCAACCAGGTTCATGCCGTCATGCAGCGGCGTAACCAGGCCGACCTGCGCGGTGCGGTACAGGCCTGCCAACACCGTCTGGCTAAAGCCCTTGTTGAGATAGCGGATCGGCGTCCAGTCGACCTCGCCATGGCGGCCGTTGACGTCGCTAACCAGCTTCGCGAGCTGATCCTGCAGGTCGCCGTAGGCCTCGATAGTGCCACGCGACAAAGTCGCGATCTGCAGTAACGACACGGCGCGCTTGAGCTGCGGCTGCAGCGTCAGCATGCGGTCGAACGCCTCGATGCGGTTGACCAGGCCTTTGGAATAATCGACGCGATCGACGCCGATCGCCAGCTTCTCGCCGTTGAGACTGCGACGCAGCCGCGACACGTCGGGGTGCGAAGCCGCCTTCGCCGCGTGCGCCGCGAATTTCGCGGGATCGATTCCAATCGGGAACACCGCGCAGCGCGAGTGTCCGAACCGCGACGCCACGATGCCGCCGGTAATCTCGAGGCCAAGCTCGGACTCCACGTAAGACAGAAAGTTGTCGCGATCGTCATCGGTCTGGAATCCGATCAGATCGTAGGCCAGCATCGCCTCGACCAGTTCGCGATGATGCGGCACGCCGCTGAAGATCGCCCTCGTCGGCCATGGCGTGTGCAAAAAGAAACCGATTGGATGGGTGACGCCGAGATCGCGCAATTCCGCGCCGAGCGCCAGGAAATGGTAATCCTGAATCCAGAACACCGTTTCCAGCTTGCGGAAACGCAACAGCGCGCGCGCCATGAAGGAATTCACTTCACGGTAGGACTGGTAATCGTCGTGGGAGGAGCGAATCAGATCGGTACGGGAATGCAGCGCCGGCCACAGGGCCGAATTGGCGAAGCCTTCGTAGTAGCCGGCATAATGCGCGGCGGGCAGATCCAGCATCGCCAGCGCGCCGGCGCCGAGCGCCTCGATTTCCGCAAACGGTTCCTTCTGTGCGCCGTCGCGGACGCGGCCGCTGGAACCTACCCATATAGCACCGGATTTCTCGACCACTGGCAGCAAGGCGGCTGCCAGTCCTCCCGTCATCGGCTCATTGGCCGAAGCGCGCGATACGCGGTTGGAAACGACGACGAGATTCACAGGGTCCCCTCCTGGAGATGCGTTCGTTTATAAACGACTGTTCATCAATATGGTTCCTGGTCACCATTCGACCCAATTGACACCAAACTTGGGCACCGGCGATGGAACCCGCTGTTCCCTGGGTTCCACTTTACGCTCGCCTCGGATCTTTAAGACTTGACGCCGGCCACCAGTTTTACCAACCAGGCGCGCACTTCGTCGGGGTCGCTGAAGTGACCATCGACACCGAGCGCATGGCGACCGACTGAAAAAGCCAACCCCTTCATACCCGGCATGATCGCGAACACGGATTCATCGGTGACATCGTCGCCGAGGAATACCGGACGCCGTCCCGTGAACGGGGCGTGCGTCATCAGTTCGATGACGCCGGTCGCCTTGGTGAAGCCGGCATGCTTGATCTCGCAGACGAACTTGCCGGGCAGCACCTCGATCGGCGCATTGGGCAGGTCGGCGCGAATCGCCGATACCGCGTCGTAGATGGCCTTCTCGGCATGCGGCGCGAGTCGGTAATGCAGCGCCAGCGAGTAGCCTTTGTCTTCGAGCAGAATGCCGGGGCTGAGCTTGGCAATCGCCGCCAGCCGGCGTTTCAATTCCTTGTCCAGCGGCGGCGCATGGGACGCGACCGACTCATTGTCCGGCGTCAGCCGCATTTCTGCGCCATGGCCACCCACCGCCGGAAACTGCATCGGCGCGAAGATCAGATCGATGTCGTTGATGGAGCGCCCCGACACCAGCGCCAGTGCGCCGTTGGTAAGCTGCAGCAGACGGCCGAGCGCGGTCGCCAGTTCCGGCGGCACCCAGACTTCGCGGGGCGTCGGCGCCATGTCGAGCAGCGTGCCGTCGATGTCGAGCAGCAGCGCGCAATCGCCAAGCGCCGGCATCAATTCAGTGGGCGTCCGCTCATAGGTAGGCGATTTGGCTTCAGCAGCGGTATCGGTATTGGCAAGGGTCTGGGTCATGTCGGCATTCTACTCCACTACGGCCAACGGCCGTGCAACGGATTCAAGCGGCTGGCGTTCCGCCGCGATGGCATAGCGCCAGCCGATGATCGCGGCGGCGACCATCAGAAAAGCGCCAAGAAGGTATCCTGCGAACACGCTCCGGCGCGAGCCGGTATCGATCAGCACGCCGAACAGCGCCGGTCCGGCGACGCCGCCGATCGCAGTACCGATGGCATAGAACACGGCGATCGCCAGCGCGCGGACCTCGATCGGGAAGGTTTCGCTGACGGTCAGATAGGCCGCGCTGGCCGCCGGCGAGGCAAAGAAGAAAATCACCATCCAGGCGATGGTCTGGGTCTGCGCGCTCAGTACGTCGATCGAGAACAGGTAGCCGGAGATCGCCAGCAATACGCCCGAGACGCCGTAGGTGATCGCGATCATCAGCCGGCGGCCGAGCGTATCGAACAGCCGGCCGAGCAGCAGCGGCCCGAGAAAATTACCGGCCGCGAATGGCAGAATGTACCAGCCGACCTGGTTCGAGGCGATGCCGAAGAAATCCGTCAGCACCAGCGCGTAGGTAAAAAAGATCGCGTTGTAAAAGAACGCCTGCGCCGCCATCAGCGCGAGGCCGACCATCGAGCGCTGGCGATACAGCACGAACAGCGTGGTTGCGACTTCGCGCAAGGGCGTGTGACTTCGCATGGTCAGCTTGATCTTCGGCAGCAGCTTCAGCGCCGAAGGCTTCGCTTCCTGATGCGCGGACGTCTCGATCTCGGCGACGATCTTTTCGGCGCGCTCGGGCTGGCCATGGATCATCAGCCAGCGCGGACTTTCTGGAATCCACAACCGCATGAACAACACTACCAGGCCGAGAATGGCGCCGGTGAAATAGGCCAGCCGCCAGCCATAGGCTTGCGAGACGGTGGCCGGATCGAGCAACACGATGGCGCACACCGCGCCGAGCGCGGCGCCGAGCCAGAAGCTGCCGTTGATTACCAGATCGGTCCAGCCGCGATATTTGGCCGGCACCAGCTCCTGGATGGTGGAATTGATCGCGGTGTATTCGCCGCCGATGCCGGCTCCGGTGAGAAAGCGAAACAGCACGTAGCTCGCCAGATTCCACGACAGCGCAGTCGCCGCCGTGGCCGTCAGATAAAGCGCCAACGTGATGAAAAACAATTTCTTGCGGCCGATCCGGTCGGTCAGCCAGCCGAAGCCGAGCGCGCCGATAACCGCGCCGGCGAGGTAGGCTGAATTGGCAAGGCCGACATCGAAGTTCGAAAACTTCAGCATCGGATCTTCCTTCAGCGCGCCAGACAACGCGCCGGCCAGCGTCACTTCAAGGCCGTCGAGAATCCAGGTGATGCCGAGGGCGAGCACAACGCGGGTATGAAAGCCGCTCCAGACCAGGGCATCGAGCCGTGAAGGGATATCGGTTTCGATCACGCGGGCGGTCGGAACAGGTGGAGTTTGAAATTCGGTGCCGCTCAGAATGGCCATGCCGCCTCGCTCCGGAGCATTTCTGGATGCCCCCGGCGGGGGCGCGGCAACTTGACCGATTACAAGACGAAACGCCCGGCGCCTTGCGGCGCGGGCTCCACAATGAGTTAACCCACGGATGGCGCATCGGTTCCGGATTAATTGGAGAACGGCCCATCAGCCGTCATTGCGAGGAGCGGAGCGACGCGGCAATCCAGAGGCCACCTGCGACGAAGAACTGGATTGCTTCGTCGCAACGGCTCCTCGCAATGACGACCACGGGATCTGGTGACCCTGCGGAGTCTACAGCGACACCGCGTAGTGCTCGTATTCGCCGCGAACCAGTTCGATATGGGCGCGCATCGCCGCGGCGGCGCCCGCTTTGTCGCCCCGCATGATCGCGACCACGACGCGGTCGTGCTCGGCCTGAGATTTGGCGAGACGGCCAAGGTTGCGGAACTGGGCGCGGCGGAACGGCTGCACCCGTACCCTTGTCGCCAATGTGATCTCGGCGATATAGTCGTTCTGCGAGCCGGCGTAGATCGCGTTGTGAAAGCGCTCATTGACCTCGTGAAAGCGATCCGGATTGCCGTCATAGCTGAGCACGCGCAATTCCTCATGCACAGCCTCCAGCGCGTGGCGCTCCACTGCCGGCATCCGTTCGGCGGCGAGCCCGGCGCACAGGGCTTCCAGCTCTGCCATCGCCTCGAACATGCCGGTCAAGCGATCGAGCGACGGCTGCGCCACGACCGCGCCGCGATGGGCGCGTGAATCCACTAGGCCGCTGGCGGCGAGCTGACGCAATGCTTCGCGCACCGGCGTGCGCGAGACGTTGAAGCGCAGCGCGATTTCAGTCTCATCGAGCGATGCGCCAGGCGGCAGCACGCCGCGCACGATGTCGTCCGCCAGTTGCAGCCGAAGCTCCTCGGCGCGGGTCACCTTTCCGGTAATGATCCCCGCGCGATCGACGCGGCTGACCGGTCCGGCGCCGGCCCTGCGGCGTGGCTTGTCGGATTCCGGCTCGACCAGCACATCGTCGAAACTCATGCGTTGTCCTTGGACACTTCCTTGGGCTCATCGATCATGCTGACAGAGGCGGCGACGATCCGCCAGCCCTCGGCGAATCGAACCCATGTCTGCATCTGCCGGCCCACCCTACCCGGAGCGCTGTCGCGATAAAATAGCGTCGAGGCGACCGCAGTGTCGCGGCCATAGGAAGTGATCACCGTCCGTTCGGTGCGACGCATCAATCCGACCGGCGAGCGTGCGCCGCGAAAAGCCTGGATCTCGTCATAGCCGTACAGATTCTCCCCCATGCCATATCGCAGCGTGCGGGGATCGTTGCGGAACAGCTCGCCAAGCACGGCGGTATCGTTGCTGACGAGGGCCGCTTCATAGCGCGCAAAAGCGGCGCTCACCTCGGCGAGCACGTCGGGAAGATCGATATCCATGGTCAGAATCCTTTCGGGCGCGGGGCGGCGACGACGCCAGCACGCTCCAGCGCGTAAGCGACGCGCAACGCGATGTCTTCCCGCCACGGCGCGGCGATGATCTGGACGCCGATCGGCATCGGATCCAGCGGCACCGGCACCGCCACCACCGGCAGGCCGATGAAGGAGATCGGCTGGGTGTGGATACCGATATTGGCGCGCACCGGCAATTCGACGCCGTCGAGCACGAAGGTCTGCTGGCCCAGTTTCGGCGCGATGCACGGCGTCGCCGGCGCAACGATCACATCGACGTCCTTGAACAGCTCCAGGACCCCGGCGCGGTACCAGCGGCGAAATTTCTGCGCGCGATCGACCAAAGGCGCCGGCATCATGGCGCCAGCGAGCAGACGGTCTCGCGTCGCCGGATCGAAATCGTTCGGCCGCGTGCGCAGCCGGTCGAGATGCAGCGAGGCGCCCTCCACCGTCGAGATCACATAGGCCGCGGCGCGGGCGCGCGCGACTTCCGGCAACTCGACTTCGCGGGCCACGCCCAGCGCCTTGGCGACGATGGCTACGCCTTCCTGCGCTTCCGGAAACAGGTTTTTCTTGAAATAGCCGCCGGCGAGGGCGATGCGGAGCCCGCCGATATCCTGCCCCAGCAAGGCTGTCACCGGCTCGATGGCGCGGGTCGAACACGCCGCGTCTTCGGCGTCGGGTCCCTGCATGGCATCGTAGGACAACGCCAGATCTTCCACCGAACGCGCGAACGGACCGAGATGATCGAAGCTGGCGACGAACGGAAACGAACGCGCCCGCGACAGTCGGCCATAGGTCGGCTTCAGGCCAAAAATTCCGCAGAACGACGACGGCACCCGGATAGAACCGTTGGTGTCGGAGCCCAGCGCCAGCGGCACCAGCCCGCCGCCCACCGCACTGCCGGAGCCGCCCGACGAACCGCCGGACATTCGCGTAGTGTCGTGCGGATTGCGCGACGCACCATCGTGGACGTTCTCGCCGGTGAAGTCGTAGGCGTATTCGCCCATGTTGAGCGCGCCAACCAGCACGGCGCCGGCGGCTTCCATGCGTTCGACCAGCGTGGCATCGCGCAGCGAGACCGGTCGCTCGCGGTTGATCTTGGAGCCGGCGCGGGTCGGCAGGCCCGCGACGTCGAACAGGTTCTTCACCGCGAACGGCACGCCGGCGAGCGGGCCGACGGCCTCGCCCGCGGCAATCGCGGCATCCACCGCCCTGGCCTTGGCGCGGGCGCGTTCGGCGGTCACATCGGTGAAGGCGTTCAGCAGCGGATCATGTTGTGCGATCCGGGCCAGCGCCGCTTCGGTGACGCTGAGCGCGGAAATCTGCTTCCCGGCCACCGCCTGCGCGATCTCGGAAGCGGGCCGCCATTCGCCATGGGCATTCATCACGGGATCAGGCTGCATAGATGCTGGCCGGTTCGGTTTCATCCGGCAGCGCAAATTCCTCGACGGATCGCGCCATCTTCAGCGTCACCGCGAGATTGGCCGATATGGTCGGTTTCCAGGCGGCTTCGACCGGCAGGCCCAGAACTTTCGCGACGGCATCGATGTAGTCATTCAGCGGATCGGCCACGGCATTCCTTCTCGTCTAGCCTATCAATGAACCGGCAGCGGCGGATGCGGGATCGCCGACAGCAGTTCCTTCGTATAGTCGTCTTGCGGGGCGTCGAGCACGGCCTCGGTCTGGCCCTCCTCGACGATTCGCCCGGTGCGCATCACGATGACACGATCGCACAACAGCCGCACCACATTCAAATCGTGCGAGACGAAAAGATAGCTCATCCCCATGGATTGCTTGAGGTCCTGCAGCAGGTTGAGCACCACAGCCTGCACCGAGACGTCGAGCGCCGCGGTCGGCTCGTCCAGGATGATCAGCTTGGGCTGCAGCGCGATGGCGCGCGCGATGCCGACGCGGGCCTTTTGGCCGCCGGACATCTGGTGCGGGAAACGATCCAGCAATTCCAGCGGCAGCCCGACCTGGCGGGCCAGATCCTCGCATTTCGCGCGTAGCGCGTCGCCGCCCTTGATATCGCCGAGTTGCATGATCGGATCGGCGATGGCGCGGGCCGCAGTGAAGCGCGGGTTGAGGCTGTCGGTCGGATCCTGGAACACCATCTGGATGCTTTTTCGCAACGGCAGTCGGGCGAAGGTGTTCGGCGGCATGGCGCCGATATCGTCGCCATCGAACAGGATGCTGCCGGAAGTCTTGTCGATCAGCCGCATCACCATCATCGACGTCGTCGACTTGCCGCAGCCGGATTCGCCGACCAGGCCGACGCTCTCGCCATGGCCGATCGAGAAACTGATGCCATCGACGGCGCGGAATTTGTCGGGCTCGGCGGGCGGCGAGCGCGAGAACAGCTTGGCCAATGTCGCCGTGGCGCCCTGGCGGGCGTATTCCTTGACGAGGTTGTCGACGCGCAGCAGCGGCTGCTCGCTACTCGCCGCGGCTACCGCCGTGGCGGTCTGCACCGGCATTGCGGCGCGCTCTTCCGCGGGCAGCAGATCGCGCAACGACACGCCTAGCCGCGGCGTCGCCTGCATCAGCTTCTTCGTGTAGGGATGCTGCGGATTAGCGAAAATGTCGGCCGAGAGCGCGGTCTCCACGACCCTGCCCTTCTCCATCACTACGACGCGGTCGCAATAGGCGGCGGCAAGGCCAAGATCGTGGGTGATCAGGATCGTCGACATGCCACGGCTGCGGGTCAGTTCGACGATCAGATCCATCACCGCCTTCTGGGTAGTGACGTCGAGGCCGGTGGTCGGCTCGTCGGCGATGAGAAGTTGCGGATTGCAGGCCAGCGCCAGCGCGATCACCACGCGCTGGCACATGCCGCCGGACAGCTCGAACGGATAGGCGTGATAGCGCTCGCGCGGCCGCGCGATCTTGACCGCTTCCAGCGCCTCGATCGCCTTCTCGCCACGGTCGCTGCCGGCCGATTGGACATGCTGGCGCAGCACATCCTCGATCTGGTCGCCGACCTTGCGGATCGGGTTCAGCGCCGCGCGCGGATTCTGGAAGACCATCGAGATTTCGCGGCCGCGCAGGTCGCGCATCTGGTTTTCGGTGGCGCCCTTGATGTCGATGCCGGAGAAGCTGACGGAGCCCTCCGCGATCTTGCCGGCGCGGTCGAGAATCCGCATCACCGCATAGGACGTGACCGACTTGCCGGAGCCGGATTCTCCCACGATGCCTAGCGTCTCGCCCTTGGCGACCGAGATATTGACGTGTTGCACGGCTTTCACGATGCCGCGGCGGGTGGCGAATTCGACGGTGAGGTCGGTGACGTCGAGGAGGGGCTGCACGGTCATGACAGAAACTCCACAGTCTCACCACGTCGTCCCCGCGAAAGCGGAGAGGTCGAGCGTCCCATCCTCACGTCCTCCTCTGCGGATCGACGATGTCCCGCAGGCCGTCGCCGAGCAGGTTGAAGCAGAACACCGCGATCATCAGCGCGAGGCCTGGAAACAGCGCGATCCACCATTCGCCGGACACCATGAAGGACGCGCCCTCGGCGACCATGATGCCCCATTCGGCGGTGGGCGGTCGCACGCCGAGGCCGATGAAGGACAGGCCGGCCGCGTTGAGAATGGCGTAGCCCATGGTCAGCGACATCTGCACGATCATGATCGGCATGATGTTCGGCAATATATGCACCAGCAGGATGCGCATCTCGCTGTTGCCCGAGAGGCGAGCGGCCTGCACGAAGCCGGCATCGCGCCGCACATTGGCTTCGGCGCGGGCGACGCGGGCATAGAGCGGGAAGTTCACGATGGCGGTGGCAATGATGATGTTCTGCACGGTGTTGCCGAGTGCCGCGACAATGCCCATCGCCAGCACGAACAGCGGAAACGCCATGATGGTATCGGCGATGCGGCCGACGATGCGGTCGGTCCAGCCGCCGAAATAGCCGGACGCGATGCCGGCCAGGCCGCCCATGGCAAACACCAGCAGCACCGAGGCGATGGCGATGAAGAAGTCGAGTCGCGTGGCGACGATGACGCGGCTGAAAATGTCACGGCCGAGCTGGTCGGTGCCGAACCAGTGCGACGCCGAGGGCGCCTTCAGGGCCTGCGCGGTGTCAGAGGCCAGCGGATCCCACGGCACGATATAGGGGCCGAACACCGCGGCGAACACGATCAGCACCAGCAGGCCGAAGGCGAAGGCGGTGACGCGGTTCTCGCCGAGGATATAGCGCGTATGCTGCAGCGTCGCAGCCAGCGCCGAGGTTCGCGCGGCGGGAACGGGTTCGACGGTGGGCGCGACGGTGCTCATCTTGCTACCCTTCCAGCCTGACGCGAGGATCGATAACGCCGTAAAGAATGTCGATGATCAGATTGATCATGACGTACATCACCGCCATGGTCAGCACGAAGCCTTGCACCGGCGCGAAATCCGACGAGATCAGCGCTTCCACCGCATAGGAGCCGATGCCCGGCCAGGCGAACACCTTCTCCACCAGCACATTGGCGCCGAGCAAAAATGAAAACGTCATCGACAGCGTGGTGATGACCGGCAGCATGGCGTTGCGGAAGGCATAGGTCACGATCACGGTGCGCGGCGACAGGCCGGAGGCGCGTGCGGTGCGCACGAAATCGGACGACAGGATCGCCAGCATCGAGGCGCGTGTCATGCGCGCAATCGGCGCCAGCGAGAAGATCGCCAGCGTCGCGGTGGGCAGGATCAACTGGTTGAACGAGGAGCGAAACGCTTCCCAGTCACGCGCAAGCAGACTGTCGATCAAATAGAAGTTGGTGACCGACGGCGGCGTGGTGGCGAACACGTCGAGCCGCCCGAGCGGGGCTGGCGACCAGCCGAGCCGGAAATAGAACACATAGACCAGCACCAGCCCGGTGAAGAACACCGGCAGCGAGACGCCGGCCGTGGTGGTGATGCGACAGAGATGGTCGATCCACGAGCCCGGCCGCGTCGCGGCGAGAATGCCGAGCGGAATCGCGATCACGATCGACACGATCAGCCCGAGCAGCGTCAGTTCGGCCGACGCCGGCAGGCGGTTGCGAATTTCCGTGGCGACTGGTTGGCCGGTGGTCAGTGAGTTGCCGAAATCGCCATGGGCGAGATCGGCGGTGTAGCGGAAGAACTGCTCGATCAGCGGCTTGTCGAGACCGAGCTTCTTGCGGATTTCCTCGATGGCGTTCTTGTCGGCCGAGGGGCCCGCAAAATACGCCGCGGGATCGCCGGGTAGCGCGCGGGTCAGCAGGAACGTCACGATGATGACGCCGATCAGCGAGGGGATCGCGAACATCAGGCGCTTGCCGATCAGGGAGAGCATGACGATCCACTCCTTTGTTCCCTCTCCCCTTGTGGGAGAGGGTGGATCGAACGCGCGACGCGCGTTCGAGACGGGTGAGGGGTCGGCGCGGAACGAGAGCCTGTCCCCTCACCCGGCCGCGCTGTCGCGCGACCACCCTCTCCCACAAGGGGAGAGGGAAGGAAGAAAGTGCCCCCTGCCCCGCCCATTTCCCTTACGCCTTCACAAGCGCACGATAGTCCAGCCGACGATGGAACCAGTACTGATAGCCCGAGATGTTCTTCTGCATCGCGACGTTGACATAGGGCTGGTACAGCGGAATTCGCGGCACATCCGCGAAGGCGAGATCCACGAAACCCTTGACGTCGGTGTCGTAAGTCGCTTTGTCGCCGGTCGCCGCGGCCGCACGCGCGCCGTTGATGAGCTTGTCCATTTCAGGCGACTTGTAGTTCATGGTATTGAACACCGAATTGTCGCCGTGATAGCACCAGTAGAAGAAGTATTCGGGGTAATCGAGCCAACCGGAGAACACGTTGGTGTAGAGCGGCATCTCCTTCTTGTTCAGCTCGGTGCGCCAGTTGGCGCCAGGAATTTTGTTGATGGTAGTCTTGATGCCGATCTGGCCGAGGCTTTCCTGCACCAGCACGCAGAGCGGCTCGTTGACCACGGCAAAGCCGAGATCGAACGAGATCGTGGTCTCGAAGCCGTTGGGATAGCCGGCCTCGGCGAGCAGCGCCTTGGCCTTGGCGATGTCGGTGTTGTACTTGGTCGGCTGCGGCCAGGCGACTTCGGTGGGTTTGTCGGCGGATGCGCCGAACATCGGATTGGCGAGGCCGAACAGCACCACGTCGATGATCTTCTGGTACGGGATCGCATAGGCCACCGCCTGGCGGACCTTCGGATTGTCGAACGGCGCCTTGGTGACGTTCATGCCGATGTACTGGATGCCGTTGGAGAACGGCAGCGAGATCACGTCGAGCTTGCCGTTGGCCTTGATCTCCTGGAAATCCTTGTAAGGCAGTTCGTAGGACATGTCGGCGTCGCCGCGCTCCAGCAGCGCGCGGCGATTGCCCGCCTGCGGCACCATGCGCCAGATCACGCGCTTGATCTTCGGCATCGGGCCGGACACCCAGTCGTCATTGCGCTCCATGATCACTTCGGTGCCGGCGGTCCACTTGGTGACCTTGTAGGCGCCGCCACCGGCGGTCTGCATCTTGGTGTATTCGAGACCCCACGGATCCTTCTCCGTGGCGTTCTTCTTCACCAGTTCGGAATTGATCACGCACGGCACGATGACGGCGAGATCGGGTATCGTCAGCCGGTCCTTGGTGGCAAAATCAACGCGCACTGTGTGGTCATCGACAATGACGAATTGCTCGGGCTTCTTCAGCGAGCCCGCGCTCATCTGGAAGGTGGGGAAACCGCCGACGCTGACCGACCGGTCCAGCGACCATTTCACGTCCTTCGCCGTCACCGGTGTGCCATCGTGGAATTTGGCGTTCTTGCGCAGCTTGAAGGTCGCCGACATGTCGCCGATCTGCATGTCCTCGGCGAGTTCGGGCTTGTACTTGTCGCGGTCGTAAT
>NZ_JAQGJD010000134.1 GCF_028290785.1 Tardiphaga sp.
GTCGATGCGCTGCGCCGGCTGGAACGCAGCGGGATCGTCGGCCGGCGGGTGCTCACCGGTTCGCCCGTGGCCGTCGAATATTCGGTGACGCCGCTCGGCCGGACCCTGGGCGAGCCATTTGCGGCAAGGTACCGCTGGACCCTGGAGCACCACGAAGACGTCGATCGGGCGCGGGGTCTCTTTGACGAACGCGCGGGGACCGCGCCGCGATAACGACGTCGACGATCGACGACGCGCCCTCAGCCGTCATTGCGAGGAGCGTTTGCGACGAAGCAATCCAGACTTTTCGGTGTTTGCGGTTTTCTGGATTGCCGCGTCGCTTCGCTCCTCGCAATGACGGTTGCGGCTGACGCGATTCATCTCAAAGAAAAAAAGCGCTAGTTCTTTCGCGATCGCCGCGCTTCGGGATGGCTGATGACGATCGTGCCGGCATCGGGGCTGGCCGCTTCGAACAGTTCGTCGCAGACGTAGTCGTTGAACACCGTGGTGCCGTCGTCGGTATAGGTCGCGCCCGCGGTGACGGGGAATGCCGAGTCGTAGTCCAGATCGATCGTCAGGGACCGCTTCGCCCGATACGTCTTGCCGCTCATTGCACTCTCCAAATCATCCAGCGGACGTTCTAGCAGCTTGTGGTCAGCGATCCAGCGGCCTTACGCCCGCTTGCGCTTGACGGGTGCCGGCGTCTCGAACTTCACCTTGCCCCGGCTGATCTTCGATTTCAGCATGTCGTTGATCCGGGTCTGCCATCCCGGTCCCGTTGCGCGCAGCGCATCGACGACGACGCTGTCGAGCCGCAGCTTTACCGGCACCTTGGGGTTCTCGATGCGGGGACGGCCAACTGCGTTCCTGAATTGGGCGAGAATGTCAGCGGGCAGTTCGGAGGCTGGCCTCGCCTTGGCAAAGTCCTCTGCCGTCCACTCGGGGTTTTCGTCGTGGATCGCGGGGTCGAATTTAGGCTTCTTTGACATGGCGCTTCATCTCCTTGGCGTGCGCGCGGCGCAGGCTGATCGGACGGACCGTGCGGCCGCGCAGGGTGTAGGCGAGGTAGTGCGGCCTGCCGTCGATGTATCCCCCACGCACGGTAACGGACCTCTCCGTAATCGAACCGCTCGTCTACGATGAAGTGGGAGACTTCAAGATCGAATGCGCGCGCCAGCGAAATGCCGTGCTGGGTTTTGTTAATCCTGTCCTTTTCCGGATCGAACCGATCTTCGTTATCCATTTTCGTACACCCAGAAATTGCGGATGTCAAATATATGGGTGTACAGTAAGCGGAAGACGCCAGTTCTGGAACTGTCGGCGGATGCGCGCCGACACATTCGCTTACCAACGAGCCATGCGTCCCAAGCCACCCCACATGCACTTGCAAATGAGTTGCAATAAGCAAGATTATCGGCCATGTTCCCGGCATGGATGCCAAAACACCTGTGATTTCCGCCGATCCCCTTGATCCCCAATTGCCCGAGCTGGTCGGCCAGCCCGGGGGCTGGCGCACGGCGCGGGGGGATCCGTCGCTGCTCGGCATGTTCGGCTCGATCCGGGTGGTCAAGAACGGCTCGTTCTGGCGCAAGCTGCTGGCGTTTCTAGGTCCCGGCTACCTGGTCGCGGTCGGCTACATGGATCCCGGCAACTGGGCGACCTCGCTGGCCGGCGGCTCCAAGTTCGGCTACGCGCTGCTGACGGTGGCGCTGTTGTCCAACCTGATGGCCATCGTGCTGCAGTCGCTGTGCGCGCGACTCGGCGTCGGCGCCGGGCGCGACCTCGCGCAGGCCTGCCGCGATGCGTTTCCGCGCACGGTATCGTGGGCGCTGTGGCTGTCGGCGGAGATCGCCATCACCGCGACGGACCTGGCCGAAGTGATCGGCACCGCCATCGGGCTCAATTTGCTGTTCGGCATTCCCTTGGAGATCGGCGTCATCATCACCGCCGCCGACGTGTTCCTGATCCTGGCGCTGCAGGCGTTCGGCTTTCGCTGGATCGAGGCCTTCGTGGTGGCGATGCTTGGTGTGATCGCGGCGTGCTTCGCGGTGCAGATCGCGATGGCCGATCCGGACTGGGGCGCGGTGATCCGCGGCTTCGCGCCGACCACCGACATTCTGATGAACCGCGAGATGCTGTACCTCGCGCTCGGCATTCTCGGCGCCACCGTGATGCCGCATAATCTGTATCTGCATTCCGGGCTGGTGCAGACCCGCGGCTATGGCGACAGCGTTCCCGAGAAGAAAGAGGCGATCAAGCTGGCGACGATCGATTCCACGATCGCGCTGTGCCTGGCGCTGACCATCAACGCCTCGATCCTGATCCTCGCCGCCGCGACCTTCCACAAGACGGGCAAGACCGACGTCGCCGAACTCGACCAGGCGCACGCCTTCCTGGCGCCGCTGCTCGGCTCGTCGCTGGCGCCGACCTTGTTTGCCGTGGCGCTGCTGTGCTGCGGCTTGAACTCCACCGTCACCGCGACGCTGGCCGGCCAGATCGTGATGGAGGGGTTTATCAACCTGCGCGTGGCGCCGTGGCTGCGCCGCATGATCACCCGGACGATCGCCATCGTGCCGGCGGTGCTGGTGACGCTGTGGTACGGCGAGAAGGCCACCGGGCAGTTGCTGATCCTCAGTCAGGTGGTGCTGAGTTTGCAGTTGCCGTTCGCGGTGGTGCCGCTGGTGCTGTTCACCGCGAGCAAGAGCAAGATGGGCCCGTTCGTGGCGCCGCGCTGGGTGACGGCGCTGGCGGCGCTCACCGCGGTGATCATCATCGCGCTGAACATCAAGCTGGTGGTGGATTTCTTCGGTTGATGAGGGGGCGTAGCCCGGATGAG
>NZ_JAQGJD010000272.1 GCF_028290785.1 Tardiphaga sp.
CGGCGATGTCCTGCAGCATCGCCTTGCGGCGATCGCCAAAACCCGGCGCCTTGACGGCGGCAACCTTGAGGCCGCCACGCAGACGGTTGACGACGAGGGTGGCGAGGGCTTCGCCTTCGACGTCTTCGGCGACGATGACCAGCGGCTTGCCGGTCTGCACGACGGCTTCGAGCAGCGGCAGCATCTCGTTGAGGTTGGAGAGCTTCTTCTCGTTGATCAGGATGTAGGCGTCATCGAATTCGACGCGCATCTTGTCGGCGTTGGTGACGAAGTAGGGCGAGATGTAGCCGCGGTCGAACTGCATGCCTTCGACGACGTCGAGTTCGGTCTCGAGCGACTTGGCTTCTTCAACCGTGATGACGCCCTCGTTGCCGACCTTCTTCATGGCGTCGGCGAGGAACTTGCCGATTTCGGCATCGCCGTTGGCGGAGATGGTGCCGACCTGGGCGATCTCGTCGTTCGACGTGACCTTCTTGGAGTTCTTGACGAGGTCGGCGACTACGGCTTCCACAGCCAGGTCGATGCCGCGCTTCAGATCCATCGGGTTCATGCCGGCGGCAACCGACTTGGCGCCTTCCTTGACGATGGCCTGGGCCAGCACGGTCGCGGTGGTGGTGCCGTCGCCGGCGAGGTCGGCCGACTTCGACGCGACTTCACGGACCATCTGGGCGCCCATGTTCTCGAACTTGTCTTCAAGCTCGATTTCCTTGGCGACGGTGACGCCGTCCTTGGTGATGCGGGGCGCGCCGAACGACTTGTCGAGCACGACGTTGCGGCCCTTCGGGCCGAGCGTCACCTTGACGGCGTTGGCGAGGATGTCGACGCCGCGCAGCATCTTGTCGCGGGCATCAACGCCGAATTTGACTTCTTTAGCTGACATGTTTTGCTTCCTTGAAAATTACGGGAGAAGAGAAAGGCGCTTAAGCGGCCTTCTTCTTGGCTGCGGGCAGGTCGGTGAGGACGCCCATGATGTCGCTTTCCTTCATGATCAGCAGGTCCTGGCCATCGATCTTGACCTCGGTGCCGGACCACTTGCCGAACAGGACGCGCTCGCCGACCTTGAGGTCGATCGGGATCAGCTTGCCGGCTTCGTCACGGCCGCCGGGACCGACGGAGACGATCTCGCCCTGAGAGGGCTTCTCTTTGGCGCTATCCGGGATGATGATGCCGCCAGCGGACTTCTCTTCGGCGTCGATACGCTTGACCACAACGCGATCGTGAAGCGGACGGAATTTCATGCAGTCCTCCTAAGTTTCTGAAGATGTTCAGTATTTCGAAATTTTGGCAGTCGGGGCCGACAAGTGCCAGCACGACTGCCCCGGACATAGGCCGAACGCGGAAGCTCGGCAAGGCCTTCTAGCAGAAATTTTAGCACTCAAATGTGACGGCTGCCAATTCGGCGCAGCATCGTTAACGGCGGTAGTGGGTGCCGTTAGCAGTCGCGGTAAGTCGCTGCTAACACTCAGGCTTTCAACACATTATTAAACTTTTAAGCTTGTGATGAGCGGGTTGCTTGCGTCACAATTCATGCATCGCGCTGTCATGGCGAAGTGGAATCCGGTTCGCGGCAGACGGCGCGGTCTAAAGGAGCGAAGAGCGAATTCGACATCGACCGTAAGCCACTTGTGCCGAATGCGCTCTGTCCATGGAGGTTGGCATGGTCTCGAGAAGTGCAGTTTCTGACGATTTCAGGAAGCAGGTGCTTGGCTACGGATTGACGACGGCGCAGATCCTGTACCGGATGCCGGATCACCCCTCGCTGCTGCAGACCTATGTCTGGCAGAACTACGACCTGTTTCCGAAATTTCCGGCGCTGAAGGACTTTCTGGAATTCTGGCAGCAGTCGCTGGACGGTCCGCTGTTCTCGGTCACCGTCGCCCACTCCAAGCTGATCAAGCCGGCCGAGCTGCGGGCCGTGGACGGCGTATTCCGGTTGCATTGAGCGGACTCACTCAACGCGCTGGAGGAATTGCCGCAGTACAAGACTGCAGCTAGGTTCCTTCGCTTGCGCGGCCCGCCTTTCGGCGCTGCGTTGTCGAATGGGAATCAGCGCATGGCGAAGCGACAGGTGGCCTCGAAGCTTGGCGGTAAAACCGCCGCGCCGAAGAAGTCCGCGCGCGGGGCCGGGAAGTCGCGCAAGTCTGCAGCGGCCAAGTCTGCACCGGCCAAATCTGCATCGACCAAGGCCGCCGCGGCGCCGGCCGCAAAGGCCCCGCGGCGCCGGCAGCGGGTCGCCATCAGCCATTATCGCGAACAGGATTTTGTCGCCGACGGGCTGCGCGCTTACGCCCGCTATCGCGACCTTGGAATTGCCGCCGCCAGCGGCGGCCAGGCGCAGGCGCATGTGATCCGGCTGATCGGCCCCTGCGTTCCTGCCGAAGTCTCGAAGCTGCATTATCACGACGCCGAATTTCAACTGGTCTACGTGCTGAACGGCACGGTGAGCATCTACTTCGAAGGCGAGGGCGAGGTGACCATGAAGCAGGGCTCAAGCTGGACCCAGCCGCCGCGCGTCAAACACCTGATCCGCAGCTACTCCGACAATTGCGAACTGCTGGAAGTGGTGTTGCCGGCGGAGTTTCGGACGATCGAGGTCAAGGCGTAAGCAGGCCCACGATCGCGCCCATCAGGCAGGTCGTCAGCGTGCCCGACACGATCGACTTCAGGCCGAGCGCGTTGATCTCGTCGCGGCGCTCCGGCGCCATGGTGCCAAGGCCGCCGATCATGATGCCCAGGCTGGCGAAGTTGGCGAAGCCGCACAGCGCGTAGAGCATGATCAGGCGCGCGCGCGGATCGAGTGCGTCGGGGTCGAGCTTGGCGAACTGCAGATAGGCGATCAGCTCGTTGAGCACGGTCTTGACGCCCATCAGCGCGCCGGCGGTCAGCGCCTGGTCCCACGGCAGGCCCATCAGCCAGCAGATCGGCGCCATGACGTAGCCGAGCAGGCGCTGCACCGAAATCGCGACGCCGTTCATCATCGGCAACAGGCCGAGCACGGCGTTGATCAGATACATCAGCGCCACCAGCACCAGCAGCAGCGCCACGATATTGACCAGCAGTTCGATGCCCGCGGTGGTGCCCTTGACGATGGCGTCCATGGTGCTCGACGCCGCCATTTCCGGCTCGGCTAGTGCGCCGCCGGTGCGGCGCGGCTCGGTCTCCGGCACCATGATCAGGCTGACCAGGATCGCGGCAGGCGCCGACAGCACCGACGCGATCACGAAATGCGCGGAGGCGTCGGGGATGACCGGTGACAGGAAGGTCGCGTACAGCACCAGCACGGTGCCGGCGATGCCTGCCATGCCGCCGGTCATCACTAGGAACAGCTCGCTGCGCGTCAACTGCTTCAGGTAGGGCCGGATGAACAGCGGCGCCTCGACCATGCCGAGAAAGATGTTGGCGGCGGTGGACAGCCCGACGGCGCCGCCGACGCCCAGCGTGCGCTCCAGGATCCACGCCATGCCGCGCACGATCGGCGGCAGGATGCGCCAGTAGAACAGCAGGGTGGTCAGCACGCTGATGATCAGCACCACCGGCAGCGCCTGTAGCGCCAGCACGAAATCGGCGCCGGGCGCCTTGAGATCGAACGGCAGCGCGCCGCCGCCGAGATAGCCGAACACGAACGAGGTGCCGGCGCGCGACGCCGCAGCGATCACGCTCACGGCGTCATTGATGGCGCCAAAGGCATGCGCCACCACGGGCAGCTTGAGCAGCACGATGGCGGTCAGCAGCGTGACGGCCAGCCCGATGGCGGCTTGTTTCAGCGACGCCAGGCGGCGGTTTTCGCCGAGCGCCCAGGCGATGCCGAGCAGCGCGAACACACCGAACGCCGATTGCAGTTGCAGCATGAATCCCCCGGGCCGCGGCAATGATGCCGGGGCAGGGGCGGTCATGCAATGTCGGTGCCGTGCGTCTACGCCGCCTTGGGGTCAATGATCGGTTCGGCAACCAGCTTGACGCCGAGCGTGCCAAGCACCTTGCGCACGGTGTCGAATTCCGGCTTGGCCTGGCCGTTGAGAGATTTGTACAGGCTTTCGCGCGAAAGCCCGGCTTCGCCGGCGACCTGCGCCATGCCTTTGGCGCGCGCAGCGGTGCCGATCGCGAGCGAGATGAAAGCGGGGTCATTGGTCTCGAAAGCTTCGGTGAGGTAGGCAGCGATCATCTCGGGGCTGTCGAGATGGTCTGCTACATCAAACTTTGAAAATTTCGCCATCTGTCCCCCTTCACCATTCGGCGGCAATTTGCGCCGCCCGTCGGATATCCTTGTCCTGTGTCGACTTGTCGCCGCCGCACAGAAGCAGAACGATCGTTTGGCCTTTGAGCATGTAGTAGACGCGATACCCCGGACCGAAATCGATCCTCATCTCGCTGATGCCTTCGCCCACAGGCTTTACGTCGCCGGGATTGCCGAGTTGGAGCCGCTGTATTCGCAAATAAATTTTAGCTCGACCGCGCCTGTCCCGCAGTGAGTCGATCCAACGGTCAAACTCAGCGCTTGATTGCAACTCAAGCATACATGTATCCTTTAGGATACTTTTCGATATTGGTCAATCTGTGTCCCGGACGCGGTGCGGCACGCTTGTGCCGCTCCGCAGCCGGGACCGCTGCGAACGCCGTCGTTTGGGACGGCCCCGGATCTGCGAAGCGATACTTTGTATCGCATCGCGTCCGGGGCATGAGACGGCGCGCGGCCGCGCGAGAATTTACCCCCGCCCGACGAACGGCATCTTTGTGGCCATCACCGTCATGAACAGCACGTTGGCGTCGAGCGGCAGGCCGGCCATGTAGGCGACGGCGTCGCCGACCGCCTTGGCGTCCATGCGCGGCTCCTGGCTCATGGTGCCATCCGGCTGCATCACACCGGGCCCGTTGACCATGCGGTCGGTCATCGGCGTCGCGGCATTGCCGATATCGACCTGGCCGACGGCGATGTCGTAGGCGCGGCCGTCGAGGTTGCTGGCCTTGGTCAGACCGGTGATGGCATGCTTGGTCGAGGTGTAGGCGGCGGAGAACGGCCGCGGCGCATGCGCCGAGATCGAGCCGTTGTTGATGATGCGGCCGCCGCGCGGGGTCTGGTCCTTCATGATGCGGAACGCGTGCTGGGTGCACAGGAACGGCGCGGTGAGGTTGGTGTTGACCACCGCCTGCCACTGCGCGAGGCCGAGATCCTCGAACGGCACCGGGGGCGCGCCCATGCCGGCATTGTTGAACAGCACGTCGAGCCGGCCGTAGCTCTCCATCGTCTTGGCGAACAGCGCGGCGATCGAGGCGGGGTCGGCCATGTCGGCGGAAACCGGCAGGCTCTTGCCGCCTTCGGCCTCGCCGAGCTTCTGGGTCTCCTGCAGCATCTCGATGCGGCGCCCGGCCAGCACGACGGTGAAGCCGGCCTTCATCAAAGCGAGCGAAGCGGCGCGGCCCACGCCGGTGCCGGCGCCGGTGACGAGTGCAATCTTGGTGGTCATCTGTTTCTTCCCTGTCGTTTTTAAGTTAGTTCGCGACGCATATAGCTGGCGTGTTCGTCGTAACTTCGCAGCTGCCGGTCGAGGGTGGGGTCGACGACAATGTCGAACCCCTGCCGGCGCCAAAAATGAACTGAATTGTTGACGGCAACAAGCGTCATGTTGGGCAGTTGCATGAGCCGCGCACGTGCGGCCAGCATTTCGACGACGACCGCGCCCGCACCGGATTTTCGGGTTTCGGGCAATAGCGCGAGATCGTGAATGTAGAAGGTGGATGGCGGCGTGGTCGGCGGCGCAAGCAATTCGTTCAGCGCCGGCGGCTGCTTGAAGTGCCAGGGATGGCCGACGACATAGCCGGCGATGGCGCGTTCGCCTTGCAGCACGCCGCAGCCGCATGGATGCAGCGCCAGCCGGTTGGCGAATACGGCTTCGTCTTCGGGAAAGCGCGGATGGATGGCATCGGCGAGCGCCTTCACCGCGGGCAGGTCGGCCACCGTCATGACGCGCCAGTTCAGCGGCTCCCCGGTCATCGCGTTGGCGCTCAATTTTCTTTCTTGTACGGCGGCCGCGGAATGTTCTGGTGCGCCGCGCGCAGGGCGGCCGACCAGCGCGAGCGCAGGTCGTGGAAATACGGCTCGCCGGCTTCGATGCGGTGGTTGAGGTCGGCGTCGCAGACATCGGTGCGCACCACCAGCACGTCGATCGGCAGGCCGACGCCGATGTTCGAACGCATGGTGGAATCCATCGAGATCAATCCGGTCTTCAGCGCCTCGTAGAGTTCGACATCAAAGTGGATGGCGCGGTCGAGCACCGGCTTGCCGTATTTGTGCTCGCCGATCTGCAGATAGGGGGTGTCGGTGGTGCATTCGATGAAATTGCCGGCCGGATAGATCATGAACAGCCGCATCTTGCCGTCCTTGATCTGACCGCCGAACAGGAACGAGACGTTGAAGTTGATGTCCTCGGATTCCAGCGCCTCGCCTTCGGTGGCGTTGATGTGCCGGATGGCGCGGCCGATCCGCTGCGCCGCCTGGAACATGGTCGGCGCGTTCAGCAGCGTCTCGCGGGCGCCGGTCTTGGGGTCCTCGAAACCTTCGGCCAGGGTAGAGAGCACCGACTGGCTGATGGCCAGGTTGCCCGCCGAGGCCACCGCCATGACGCGGTCGCCGGGCTGGTTGAAGACGTGCAGCTTGCGGAAGGTCGAGACGTTGTCGAGTCCGGCATTGGTGCGCGTGTCCGCGATCATCACCAGCCCTTCGCGCACCAGAATTCCGCAACAATAGGTCATCCAACAGTCCCTTAATCAGGGAAGCGTCTTACGCGCTCGACCGTGCCGCGGCAACCATGGCGCGCCGTGGTCAGGATTGCGATTGCGACTGTCCCTGCGGCGGCTGCCGGCCGGCCTGATCGACCTTGACCGACACCGTCAGGGTCTCCATGCCGCCGCCGTAGCGGGTGCCGCGGACCGGGGCGGCGCCGAGGTAATCGAGGCCGATGGCGACGCGGGCGTGGGCGTCGGTGGTGCAGATCGCGTTGGCCGGGTCGAAGCCGACCCAGCCGAGATTCGGCACGAAGGCCTCCGCCCAGGCGTGGCCGGCCTGCTGGTGAACCATGCCGTCGGCGCGCAGAAAATGCCCGGCGACGAAGCGCGCCGGCACGCCGCACGAGCGGGCGCAGGCAATGAAGATATGGGCATAGTCCTGGCAGACGCCGCGCTTGCCAGCAAATGCCTCGATCGCCGAGGTGCCGGTATTGGTGGGGTCGCCGTCGAAGGTCATGTGCTCGTTGATCGCCATCATCAGCGCGTGCAGGAAGCCCAGCACGTCGGTCTCGGCGGTGGGATCGAGATCCCGCGCGAAAGCCACCATGGCCGGATTGGTCTCGGTCAGCGGGGTCTGGCGCAGGAACAGGCTCGGCGGGAAACGCTCGTCCGTGCCCTTCAGCACGCCGCCGGTATCCTGGGTCTCGATCAGCCCCTCGACATTGATGGTGAGGTCGGAGATCGGCCCGTGGGTCAGCACGTGGGTGACGTTGCCGAACGCATCCTCGTGCAGATCGAGTCGCGAATCGGTGGAAACGTCGATCTGCCAGTTGGCGACGTACTGGCCGTCATGGCTGCCCGGCGTCATGCGCAGGATCTGGATCACGCCAGAGGCCGGCGGCTCGTAGCGATAGCTGGTCGTATGGGCGATCCGCAGGCGCATGGTTATTACCCGTCATTCCGGGGCGAGAGCGCGAAGCGCGCGCGAACCCGAAATCTCCATCGATTCAATTTGATTAGATTTCCCGCCACTTCGGTGGAGTGGCTGAGGGTCGCATTCGGCTGTCGCCGCTTGCGCCCCGGAATGACAGTCTAATCATATCAGGTACTGTTTGGCGATGATTTCGCCGAGCCGGCTGTTATCCGCAATGAATTCCTGGATGAATTCATGCAGTCCGTGTTGGAAGATGTCTTGCATGTTGCTGTGTTCGAGGCGGTTGCGGACGCCGCGGGCGTGGCGCTGGGCGGCGCCCTGGCGGCCGTAGGAGACGCCGATCTGGTCAAGATTGCGCACCAGGTTGCCGTAGCAACTGGCGAGCGAGCGCGGCAGCGTGTCGTTGAGAATCAGCAGATCGGCGATCAGCCAGGGTTTCAGCGTTTCGCGATACACCCAGTGATACGCCGTCAGCGCCGACACCGAACGCAGGATCGAGGTCCACTGGTAGTAATCCAGCGGGCCGCCGACATGCTCGTCTTCGGGCAGCAGCAGATGGTATTTGACGTCGAGAATGCGTGCGGTGTTGTCGGCGCGTTCCAGATGCAGGCCGAGCCGCGAGAACCAGTAGGCATCGTTGCGCAGCATGGTGCGGTAGGCCGAACCGTCGAAGCGTAGCGAGGTCTCCTGCACGAAGCGCAGGAAGCGCGCCAGTTGCTCGCGGGTCTTGGCGCCGCCGCTCCAGACTTCCTGCAGCTCGATCCAGGCGCCGTTGATGGTGTCCCACATTTCGCCGGTCAGCGCGGTGCGCACCGAGCGCGAATTCAACCGCGCGTTCTCGATGCAGTTGCGGATCGAGGACGGGTTGGCGGTGGAGAACGACAGATATTCGACGACGTTCTTCTCGTCGGCTTCCTCATAGATTTCGTAGAACGCCGCCGAGACGCCGGCTGTCAGCAGCGCCGAATCCCATTCGTTGGTCTGGCCGGTATAGGTATTGGGCAGCGCGGTGACGCGCAGCGTCGCCTCGATGGTGCGCGCCAGATATTCGGCGCGTTCGACGTAGCGGGCTAGCCAGTAAAGATTTTCAGCGGTGCGCGAAAGCATGAATGTTACCTGAAGGTCGTCATTCCGGGGCGTGTGCGCGATAGCGCGCACGAACCCGGAATCTCGAAATGAGATTCACATGTCGGGATTCCGGATTCGCGTCCGGCAAGAGCCGGCCGCGCTCCGGAATGACGAACAGAGCGATACGCGTGGCATGGCATCATCCTACTCATCCAATATCCACGTATCCTTGGTCCCGCCGCCCTGGCTGGAATTGACCACCAGCGAGCCTTCCTTCAGCGCCACGCGGGTCAGCCCGCCCGGCACGATGGTGACGTTTTCGCGGCCGGTCAGCACGAACGGCCGCAGATCGACGTGGCGCGGCGCGAGGCCGGACTCGGTGCAGGTCGGGCACGTCGATAGCGCCAGCGTCGGCTGGGCGATGAAGCCTTCCGGCTCGCGCTTCAGCTTGTCGCGGAACGCTTCGATGGTCGCCTTGCTCGATGCCGGGCCGATCAGCATGCCGTAGCCGCCGGAGCCGTGGACTTCCTTGACCACGAGATCGGCCAGATTATCCAGCACGTAGGCCAGATCCTTCGGCTCGCGGCAGCGCCAGGTCGGCACGTTCTTCAGGATCGGCTCTTCACCGAGATAGAATTTCACGATCTCCGGCATGTAGCTGTAGACCGCCTTGTCGTCGGCGATCCCCGTGCCGACCGCATTGGCCAGCGTGACATTGCCGGCCATGTAGGCCGACATCAGGCCGGGCACGCCGAGCGCGGAGTCCGGCCGGAACGAGAGCGGATCGAGGAAGTCGTCATCGACGCGGCGATAGATCACATCGACGCGCTTGAGGCCCTCGGTGGTGCGCATGAACACTTCGTCGTTCTTGACGATCAGGTCGCGGCCCTCGACCAGCTCGTCGCCGAGCTTGTCGGCCAGGAACGAGTGCTCGTAATAGGCGGAGTTGTAGACGCCGGGCGTCATCAGCGCGACGGTGGGTTCCGAATTGGCGCTGTGCGGCGCCACCGAACGCAGGCAGGACAACAGCTCGTCCGGGTATTTCTCGACCGGCGCCACGCGGTGCCGGGCGAACAGGTCCGGGAACAGCCGCATCATGATTTCGCGGTTTTCCAGCATGTAGGACACGCCGGACGGGGTGCGCGCATTGTCCTCCAGCACGAAGAACTCGTCCGGATTGGTGCGGACGATGTCGATCCCGGCGATATGGACGTAGACGTCGTGCGGGACCTGCTGGCCGTTCATCTCCGGGCGGAATACCGGGTTCTGGAAGATCAGGTCGTCCGGGATCAGCCCGGCGCGCAGGATGTCGCGCCCATGGTAGATATCGCGCAAAAACATGTTGATGGCGCGGACCCGCTGCTTAAGGCCCTTTTCCAGCAGCGTCCATTCCTTGCCGGAGATGATCCGCGGGATCACGTCGAACGGGATCAGCCGTTCAGTGGATTCGGAATCGCCGTAGACCGCAAAGGTGATGCCGATGCGGCGGAACAGCAGCTCCGCCTCCTGGCGACGGTATTCCAAAGCGTCTGGCGGCGTCTCCTTGAGCCAGCGGGAGAGCTCTTCATAGGCCGGGCGAAGCTCGCCCAGAGGCCCATTCATTTCGTCGAACGCAACTGCCATGAATCCTGACTGTTTTTCGAGACCGTGCGGAGATTGCACGACTAAACAGGATGGTAGCAAGGGCCGGGCCAGCGCGATATGCATTCAGTACGAGCATTTCGTATGGGGGCACCGCTAACGTGCCTGAAAAAACGGCGGGACGCTGCTCGTTTCGGCAGCAAAAGCCCGTGACATCAAGGCTTTGCCTGCGCATGGTCGCTGATAACGGCGAGGAAAGACTGATGAGCGACATCGTAACGGCAGGCATCCTGGTAATCGGCGACGAGATTCTCTCCGGCCGGACCAAGGACAAGAACATCGGCTTCATCGCCGAATACCTCACCAATATCGGTATCGACCTCAAGGAGGTCCGCGTGGTCTCCGACGACGAGCCGGAGATCATTGCCGCACTCGACGCGCTGCGCGGCCGTTACGACTACGTCTTTACCACCGGCGGCATCGGCCCGACCCATGACGACATCACCGCCGACGCGGTGGCCAAGGCCTTTGGCGTGGCCATCGATCACCATCCCGACGTCGTCGCCCGGTTCAAGGAGCGGTTCGGGGCCGACCTCAACGAAGCCCGGCTGCGGATGGCGCGGATCCCGGACGGCGCCGACCTGATCCAGAGCGCCACCATCCTGGCGCCGGGCTTCAAGCTCGGCAATGTCATCGTGATGGCCGGCGTGCCCTCGATCATGCAGGCGATGATGGACATCGTGTCGCCGAAGCTTCGGTCCGGCGTGCGGATGCTGTCCGAGACGGTCCGCGCCGACGCCCGCGAGGGCGACATCGGGGGACCCCTGCGGGCGATCGCCGAGGCGCATCCCGACGCCATCATCGGCAGCTACCCGTTCCTCGACGACGCGCAGAAGCCGAACGTCAATCTGGTGGTGCGCTCGCGCGACCAGGACAAGCTCAACGCGGCCATGGCGGCGGTGAAAGAGATGCTGGCCGTGCTGCACGCGCCGAAGTAGATACGGCACGCGCCGCCCGACCAACCAGGAGATCGACATGGCAGAACATCCGGAAATGAGCGCACAGGAGCGCGCCGGCAAGGCATTTCCGGTGTCGTGGGACCAGTTCCACCGCGACTGCCGCGCGCTGACCTGGCGCCTGAGCAACGCCGGCCCGTTTCATGCGATCATCGCCATCACCCGGGGCGGGCTGGTGCCGGCGGCGATCGTGGCGCGTGAACTCGGCGTTCGCGTCATCGATACCGTCTGCATCGCCAGCTACGACCACAACAAGCGGGGCGAGTTGCAGGTGTTGAAGGGCGTGTCCGAGGATGCCGCCCGGCTCGGCGGCGGCACCGGCAAGGGCCTCCTGATCGTCGACGATCTCGTCGACACCGGCAAGACCGCGCGCATGGTGCGCGACATGCTGCCCGACGCGCATTTTGCCACCGTCTACGCCAAGCCGATGGGCCGGCCGCTGGTCGATACCTTCATCACCGAAGTGTCGCAGGACACCTGGATCTTCTTCCCGTGGGATCTCGGCCTGTCGTTCCAGCCGCCGATGCGCGACGGCGCGGCGTAGTACCTTTCACACGGGACACTGCTCATGCTCCCTCCCCCCTTGCGGGGGAGGGCCGGGGTGGGGGGTAGCCGCGGGCGACTGAGCTTGTGGCACCCCCACCCCCGACCCCTCCCCGCCTAGCGAAGCTCCGCTTCGCGCGGGGGGAGGGGAGCGACGTCGCGTTGGGATAGCAGGAGCATCACCATGCCGCTGCAGAACCGCGTCACACCGTTCGGCGATATCATCGCGACGCCCGCGCGCGGCCTGTTCACCGGCAACCGCGGCATCATCCACGATCCCCTGACCAGGACGCTGTTGAACAAGCGCTGGAGCAATCCGGCCTGGCTCATTTGCGTCTGCGAATTCCGCGGCCGGCGCCGCGACGTGATGGCGACGCGTAGCTGGACCGAACTGTTCTTCCTCGACGAAGCCACCGCGCTCGCGGCGGGCCATCGCCCGTGCTTCTATTGTCGCCGCGACGACGCCAATCGTTTTCGGGCAGCATGGGAAGAGGGCAACGGCGTCTCGCGCACGCGTGCGACGGAGATCGACGCAGTGCTGCACCGTGAGCGGCTGGAGGGACGTGCCAAGCGATTGCACGCGCTGCCGTGTGCGATGGACGAACTACCTGACGGCACGATGGTGGCGGCGGGAGGGGAGAGCTTTGTGATCGTGCAGGGCAGGGCGATGCGGTGGTCGTTCGCGGGATATCATGAGGTGGAGATGACGTTTTACGACGTAGCGTTGCTCACGCCGCCTTCGACGGTGAAAGCACTACGTGCGGGTTACCGGCCCACGCTGCATGCAGGTGCGCCATCGCGATAAACCCCTCAGCCGTCATTGCGAGGAGCCCTTGCGACGAAGCAATCCAGCTCTTGTAGCACTGGATTGCCACGTCGCTTCGCTCCTCGCAATGACGGTGGAGAGGCCGGTGTTACGCCAGCCGCTCCCTTGCCAGTCTCGCCCCCGCGCCCAGCGCGCGCAGCTTCGCTTCGGCGATATCGCGATGCATCGGCGCCATGCCGCAATTCGTGGTGGCGACGATGTTGGCCTTCGGCACGTGCTTCATCACCGCCTCGATGGTGGCCAGAACGTCTTCCGGCGTCTCGATCTCGTCACTCGCGACGTCGATCACCCCCGCCTGAACGATCTTGCCCTTCAGCAGCCCGAGCAATTCCAGCGGCACCCGGGAATTGCGGCATTCGATGGCGACCTGCTGGATCGGGCTGGCATCGATCGCCGGAAAGATCTGCTCGTATTGCCGCCACTCGCCGCCCAGGGTTTCCTTCCAGTCGGTGTTGGCCTTGATTCCGTAGCCGTAGCAGATGTGCACCGCGGTGGCGCAGGTCAGGCCTTGGGCCGCGCGCTCCAGCGCCTTGACGCCCCAGTCGGCGGCCTCGTCCATGAAGACGTTGAAGGCCGGCTCGTCGAACTGGATCATGTCGACGCCATCGGCCTGCAGCGCGAGGGCTTCCTGGTTGAGCAGTTCGGCGAAGGCGAACGCCATCTTGACGCGGTCGCCGTAGTAGCTGTCCGACAGGGTGTCGATGATGGTCATCGGGCCGGGCAGGGTGAACTTCAGCTTGTTCTTCGTGTGTGCGCGCGCGGCCTGCGCCTCGAAGGCGTGGACGCGGCCCTTGAGCTGCAATGGCGCGATCACCTGCGGCACCATGGCTTTGTAGCGGTCCTTGCGGATGCCCATCTCGACCTTGTGGGCGAAGTCGATGCCATCGACCTTCTC
>NZ_JAQGJD010000413.1 GCF_028290785.1 Tardiphaga sp.
CGCCCATCCGGCTGAGTTGATGCTGGCGACGTAGAAAAGGCCGGCCGAGATCCATAAAATAACGGCGATCATAAACATGAGAGCGCTCCGCATAATATGCGGCGAATCTGTTCCGGATTCTTGAAGCGAAAGTGAATCCGGTCGCGTAAAATCAGGCGTTTCTGCGATATTTTCCGCTGCGCGCTAACGCGCTCTCGCCATAGTTTCGGTTGAGGGTTTGTTAACCGTGAATGACCGACACTTCGCGGGTAGGATCGTTAACCGCGGAGACTGATGTTGGCGAAGTATGAGACCACCGACTACGCCCAGATGCGCCGATGCCGGATGGCGCACCTCTATGGCCGGCGGGTGGACGAGCATTTCAAGAACGACGACGGCGGCGTTCTGATCAGCGGCTACATCCAGGCCATTCGACCGGAACTGACCTGCTGGCCGCTGCAATGGACCATTACCATTGCGCAGCAGTCGGCGCAGGAAACGGCACTTGCGATGGCCGACTGAGTATTTCGCGCGTCAAAGACGCAAAGCCCCCGCATGCGGGGGCTTTTTGCGTTCAGCGATCGCCGCGATGCGGTCAGTAGCGCGCCACCGAGGGGCCGCCAAAATGGTAGTTCAGGCCGCCGCGTACCGTATTGGTCTTCAGGTCGATGTCGTGGGCGATGATGCTGGTGGTCGATGCCTGTCCGGCGAAAACCGGGCCGTTGCCCGACTGCTTGCCGAAGTCCGAATAAAGGTACTCAACCTTCGCCGACCAGTTCTTGGTGAAGGCATGCTCGACGCCGGCGCCGGCGGTCCAGCCTGCCACGGTCTTGGAGAAGCTGGCGGCTTCGTTCTGGCCGGTGGAGTCGGTGAAACTGGAGCCGAACTTGACCTCGGTCAGCGCGAGGCCGCCGGTGGCGTAGAACAGCGTGCGATCGACGGCATAGCCGACGCGCGGCCGCAGCGTGACCATCCAGTCGGTAGTCACCGAATTGCTCGTGGTGAAGCTGCTGATGCCGATCGGTGATGGCGCGGTGACGCTGCGGCTTTGCTTCAGGCCCAAATAACTGGCATCCGCCTCGACGCCGAACAGCCAGCGATCGACCTGGTGATTGTAGCCGACCTGGCCGCCGCCGGTGAAACCATCGGGATCGAGCCGGGGGGAGGCGGCGGACACCGCCTGCTGGTTGGCGATCGGCGCGGTGCCGTTGATAAAGGCGTTGGACGCATCAGAACGGCCCCAGGCGCCGCCGGCATTGCCGCCGACGTACCAGCCGCCCCAGTTAATGTTCGCTTCGGCCACGGCAGGCGCCTTGGTCCAGTCGCGCGTCGGCAGATCGGCAGCGGCGGCAGAAGCCGCGCCCGATGCAGCGAGGACCGCGGCAAGAACAAGGGATTTCATCAACAAGGCCTGTGGCCGGGCTATTCCGGCGAGTCTGACCTTCTTACCGGGGTTTGCCCGGTGTGGCTGTCACCGCATGGCCACAGCACCGCCTCGATTGGCCGGTTTGACGGTCAAAAACCCCGGCCGCACCAGCGACCGGGGTTTTAGCTTAACAGGGTATGAGCAATCAGAAGGCGCAGACGTTGACCCAGCGCACGCGGGTCCCGCGACGGGTCTCGATCACACGGCGCTGCATGCAGTCGTCATTGAGGCCCCCGACGTACAGTGTCGGGCCGCCATAGAAGCCGTGATGGCCAAAGCCCCCGTGCCAGCCCCCGTGCCAGCCGAAGCCATGGGCAGAAGCCGCGCTGGGGGCGAGGGCGGCCGCACCGAGCGAAGCCGCAGCGATCAGTCCGAGGGTCAGTTTGCGAAACATCGTATTCTCCATTGATGGGGCGCGAAGGCCGTTGCTGTGTCCCTGCCCATCAGTCGCAGCGTGCGCGAAACGCGTTCACGGCGGTTTTGGAGAATTGTGTTTCAGGAAGGTTTCGCGGGGCGGGCGCCAAAGGCTGTGGCCGTGCATAGAACGTTATCGTTTGTCCGGGTCGCCTGTGCACACCGCAGAGTTTCCTCGATGACGTAATCGACCATCGCGTGCTGCAGGTGATGTTGGCGGACGTGGTCGCGAACAGCCAATGCCATCTGTCGGAGTCGCAACTTGTCTGCAAGGGCGCGCTCGATCGCCGATGTCAGGCTGCCCGGCGTGACATCGTAAAGCACGACATGCTCATTCTCTCGCAACGGGGCATGACGCTCCACCGTAGGATAGTTGAGAACCGGGACCGTCAGACATTGTGCCGCCTCCGCGGTGCGATAGCATTCCCAACTGTAGCCGGACGGCGACCACGCCAGCCAAGCCTTCGACAGGCGCTCCAGGAATTCGGCATGCGGCAGGCGCTCGGTAGGAATATCGATCCTAAGCCCTTTCACTCGAAGTGCTTCCAATTCTGCCAAGCCGACGCGCCGCACCCAGGAATTCTCGGCAACCTCTCCGACAAAGAAAACATCCGAAGTCTTTTCGGGCTGCTCGCCTTGCCACAATGCCTCGGTGCTGATTAGCGTCGCCGGCAGCGATATTGGTTGGATCTTTGCAAGACGACGGTTCCACCGCGAATTTCGCCGGATCCGCCGTGTAGGCAGCGCCGGATGCGCCGAATGGCAGAGTATGTGCCATCGATCGACGGGCAGTTCGCGTTTGAACGCTACCGTGGCCTTGTCTAAAAGAAAGAAGTTGTGCGCTCCGATGATAAAGGCGTCGTTCATGTCGAGAACGGCAACCGGAACAGGGAGCTTGAACCAGCGCAGCCAGGACACGCCGAACACCGAAAGGGCGGCGAGTGGCCGCGTCGGCTGGCGGAGAAGCGCCCGTAGCCAATAGCGCGGGTGCCAGGCCGGCCGCAGCGGCATATAGACGACGATAAGATCATACTTGCCCTGACGAACGTCCCGCATAGCCCGAACGAAACGCCATGGCGTGCAGACGGCGAACCCCTTGGGGTTCTGACGACCGCCCGGGATCGGACGGTCGCTTGTCCAAAGCGTGTCGGTACTGTCAGGATAAATATCCTTGCAGTAATGCCATGATCCTAATTCGAGAATTCTCGGCTGTGAATTCATCCGGGTCGGCAGCCTTTCCAGACTTTCAACGCATCCAATCGCACCTTGGGGGCAGGGGCAAGCTAAGGCGCGCTCCCAGGAAGGACAGCATTTTTCACAAGATCGGACCCGCCTCGCGGATCACTTCGAGCTCGCGTGAGGGGGCCGAGACGGAGACGACATTGATCCGATCCGTTGAGCTCCTTGAAGAATCGCTGGAAAATAATCGGTTCTAATGCGATCTGGCGGAAGGGGTGTCCGCGTTGTGAGAGCCTTAACTCGTTGTAGCAACGTAGTTTTTTTCGAATAAGTAGTTAGCAGCCCACGCTTTTCACCCACGCCGCGGTCTAACGACGACCAATTTTCTAAACAAAATGCCCCGGTGCCTGTCGTGACCGCAGCGCATTTTTGTCAACAGGCCGCAAGGCGGCCGGCGATCCGAATAAGCCAGTTTCAGCAGATCGCGGTGGTGATCTCCGCCCAGTGCGGTCGCTAATCTCCGCTACCCAGACCAACACGATGCTGCCCGTCGTCGCCGTGTCGTGAGCGAGGTAGTCGGTGACCGAGATCTAGTCGAGGGCAGGCCCCGCTAATGAACCCGCTTATGGCCTGTAGACATGCCCCGCGATTCCTCGTCGGGTTCCAGCACGCCCGCGGCGCAATCGCTTGCCGGCGGCCTTTCTGCCAAGCGCTTGCTCCTGTCCGCGGCGCCTTCGATGGCGCGCCCTGTTCGGCGGATGAGAAGGCGAGGTCGCGGTATTGAGTCCCCCACGCCGGCGCGCGGCTGCATTGGTATGGTTTGCCTCGCACTTCGCAGTGCCAAGATTAGGCCAGCCAGTGCAGGTCGCTCAGGCCGCCGCTTCAATTCATCTAGGATCACCAACGTTCCTAAAACCTGTCCAACGGAAAACTTCCCCGAGAAAGGCGCCTGACGGATTCCAGAAAAGAACGCCTTGTGGTCGATCATCTCAGTTTCTCCGGGGTTCCGAACGATCCAGGCGGCCTGCCGCCTGCGCGGTGCGCGATCCGACTCTTGCGATGCGAATCTACAGGGACAGGATTCGGGCGATCGCAAAGGGCCTCGATGGTCACTGTGATGATTAATCTCCCATACCCAGACGGGTGATTGTGCGGTCGCTTTGCCTTGATTGATGTTCGCGAGGCCCGGACCCAACCGGGTGTTTGCAGAGCGTGACACCCAGCCTGGCGAATAGCGCTGCGAAAGCACCAGTTCATATGCCGGATTGCGAAATTCGGTGAGCGACTGGCTCGTATTGACGCCCGTCGTGACTTCTCGGCATGACCCTGATATCGGCCGCAGCCAACCAGTACGAATGCGCTGTTATCAGTGCCGTGTTTACTGGTGCGGATGCGTCAACAGATAGCGGTCAATAAGCTTGCTACGCAACCTACCGTCCGACGTAAGCGTTCCTGCAAAAAAAAGTCGCCGCGAAGTCTGATTTCAAAAATTCTCAAGTCAACAAACGTTGCCCAGATCTGGGAAAAATCAATGGCCGCTTAGTTGCTTAGATCTACATCTGATTTCTGATTAGTATTCGATATGAGTTCTTCAATCTCTGCGAGCTCCATCCAAAAAACGGCATGTAGAAGCAGGCTTGCCATGACATCCACGTCATCGCTTAGATCTGCTTGGTAGCAAATCGCGGCGACCCTCAATCTATACTGCAAGGATTGCGTCGTTACTCGGTTTTCCACGTCGAGAGCTTCCAGCAGTAAGGCTGAATTATTTTAGCATCTGGTCGAGACGACCGCCACCGAATTGGTGGTCAAAATGCTATCAGCATGAATAAATTAGGAGCACCGAATTACGTCTAAGCTGTTGGAGAGTATCGTGCTGGCGACCGGGTGTATTTTGCTGCGGAACGAAAGCTGCCGCGCGCTGCGACCGAGCGCGGGTAGGAGATGAAGACCGTTGAGGGTCAACTCGTAGGTTCACGGTTCACCAGTCGGAGGCTCGCGTCCGATAGCCAGCAAGATCTCGTGGAACGAAGCGAACATCCGCTGTCTCAAGGCGGCCTGCGAGTGGACGTTCAGCGCCAAGGGCGAGGAAGTGCAAGCCCCGTTCGACGACGTCGTCATGATCACGCAGTAAATCGACCAGCAATCATCTGGGCGACGTTCGGAGGAGAAAAAATGCTTCTAGATATTCGATGTCGTGCTGTAGTCTCAGATGCGATCGCCCGGAAGCCGGAACAACTTCAAATACAGGGCCGCAGCAATTGCGAACGCGCCGGTCTGAACAAAGGTCGTCCTTCTAATCCACTTATTCTCGGGCTGAATTCACGATCAGAACTCGACGCTTCTGTATAGCTCCTTCACTCGGTCTCGCCGATACGTAGATTTTATACCTTGTGCGGCGCAAAGCCCCAGGGAATGCCTGTTGCTTTCGCAATCCAGACATCGGCCGATGACGTCCGCGACGTGCTCCGGATCCATCGAAGACAGGTGGATCGCGGTGGTGCCATCGTTAGAATAATCTCGAATGCCGCCGACCGCGTTTGCGACGACGGGGAGGCCGACCATCATGGCCTCCGCAACGACGATGCAGAAACCCTCCTCGTCGCTCATATGGATAAAGAGGTCATGCTCCTTCGCGTCGGAGTACCATCTATGTTTGAAGCCGGCGAATTTGACCTGTCTACCAATGCCAAGCGTCTCTGACAGATGTTGAAACGCGGATCTCATAGGACCTTCACCATAGATGGTCAGAACCGTCGGCCGACCTCGATCAGTGAGGATCCGAATGGCGTGTAGCAGAAGATCGATGCGCTTGCGGCTTACCAGGCGCCCGGCGGTCACGATCCGCGCCGGCCCGGAAAGCTCGTAGCAGTTCTTCAACGGTACATCATCACTGGCGAGAAAGAGCGGTACGACCTCCTCCTCTCGCTGGCGAGGCTTGAAGTAGGTCCGCGTCGCCGTCAAAGTCGTCGTGCAATCGGCCCAGACGCTGTCAACGCGCGAAGACGTCCATCTCAGCAGATGAGTATACAACGCAACGGCTGGTCCACGTTCCAGCTCGGCAATGTGCTCGAAGGCGATGCATTTTACCTTTGGGAAAGCATATAGCACCAGCCTGCCTATAATGTTGGCCTGCTTGAGCGAAAGGATAATCGAGTCCGGACGAAATGTGATGATCGTTCGAAGCAGGAGATAGGTCCCCACGAAGCATCCGCGCATCGTCAATCGGGAAGATTCGCTGGCTTCGATAATACGGTCTTCGCCGGTTAAAAGACCGACCTCGCGCCTAAGATCGGGAGACCCTCTGTGCAAGATAATGACCCGGAAATCGTGCCCATCGAAGAGGCCATTTTCCAGCAGGCTGCGGAGACCGATCTCGGCGCCGCCCCGTGTCAAGCCATTGATGAAATAAATGACGCGTCGCTGTTCCGTCATGAGCGGTTTGCCCGCGCAAGCGTCAGTTTGACGACCCTCATAGCCGATGCGCCGCCAAAATAGTGCAACACAAGTGTCAGCCATGCTCTCAGATTAAATGGATTAAGTGAAATTGCGGCGGTCAGAAGATTGGCCGCGCTTTCGCTGCGGCCGTCGAGCGCCTCAAGATTGCCAAGCTTTCGGGCTCGCTCGGAAAGTCGCTTTGCGACGTAGGGAAGCAGCCGCGGGTCCTGGGCTGCAATTTGGAATGCCACATAAGCGTGATGCTTCATCAGTTGGCTACGGCTAGAAGTCACCGCAGACTCGTGAAGGCGTTTGTCAACCAGCGGTGCATCCACGGCGGCAGCAAGGCCGTGCTTGGTGCAACGAAAGAAGAACTCTGTGTCTTCGAACACTTGGAGTTTCTCGTCGAAGCCGCCAAGTTGATTCCACAGCTGACGTCGCATTAAAGCCGTCGAAGGTACGATAGGCGGATCGTCCATAAAATAGGCGAGTGATTGATCCGGTTGGCCAGTCAGATCGTGCAAAGGTGCAACTTCGCTCGGCTTGCGATCGTCCGACCAAAACAGCCGAAACCCCGTATAGACCAGCGCCGTTTCCGGTTGGGCATTAAAGAGAAAAAGTTGCTCTTCAAGCTTGTTCGAGTGCCACAAATCGTCCGCATCGAGAAATGCGATAAACGAGCTGTCCGTTACGGAGACGCCGCGATTTCGATTGAGTGAGACACCACGAGTGCCTGGAATTTTGTCAGCCGCGGCGGGTAATACCGAGATACGAGGATCCCGCAACGGAAGTTCTCGAAGAACATCCAGTGTTTCCGGGTCGGATCCGTCATCACAGATAATGATGCAATCTATCACGTCCGCGCGGCTCTGGCCGATGACACTGTCAACGGCGGCATTCAAAAACCGCCCCTCGTTGAAACACGTGATGATGACGGCAACGCCCATGGAGATACGCCCTTTACTTGACGGTCAAATCATCGCGACTTCATATCTTCGTTTGGAGATCGCGCTATCCGCCGACTCAAACGCTATCTTAATTCGCATATTGGTACCTTCTGTTGCGGCTGACAGAAAAATGCCCACGACGCCGTATGCTAGCCGCCCGTAGTTCGTTATCAACTCTCACGCGTGTCACGATTTGCGGTAATAGGTCAGGGACCAGTGTAATCAGGACAATGACGACGAACATTTCTGTGCCGGATCCTTCATACCACATGTAGGTCAGGACCGGGATAAACAGAATGAGGAGCGCCCGGATGTAGGAATAATCGCCAAAGCGTCTTCGCATCCAGATAGCGTCACGCACGCTGAGAATCATGGAGCGAGCCAGGGCAGTGAATACAATGCCGGCCCCGAGGAGACCGTTCTCGGCCAACATGCGAAGAAACTCGTTGTGCACGGCCGCCCTCAAATATGGCGGATAGTTCGCAAAATAGGTTCTTGCAAAGTTTCCCGTTGCATCGGTTCCAGCGCCCAGAAACGGATTCTGAAAGAACATGGTCCAAGCGACGTCGCTGCCTAACTTGCGTGCGGTATCGCTGATGGAGGAGGGCAGACCGCCCTCGATGGCGTACCAGATTTCGTTTCTGTCTTGTTCGACGAAGATGCTGCCGACTCGCTGGGAGATCTGACCTCCTGTGATGGCGTCCGCGACCACGATCGCTAACATGCCCGCGGCTGCCGCAAGAACAAGGGCGCCGATGTTTCTAACATTCAGAAATACCGCAAGCGTGACCGCCAGAAACGGCACCAGCGCCTTACGTTCGGCTGACATCACGATCAGAACGAATAATACGCACCAGATCGAGATCCAGAAGCGATTGGCTGGTAGCGCTCCGATGACGAGCCCAACGCCGATGCACATGGGAAGAAACAAGAAGGCCGATTTGGGGTCGCCTAATTGCTTCCAGACAATGATGTGGCCATGCCACACGTGCCATACGACG
>NZ_JAQGJD010000309.1 GCF_028290785.1 Tardiphaga sp.
GGGCCGTATCTCGATCACCTCGCCGATGGCCCGTGCGCTGATCGGCAAGGCCAAGGGCGCCACGGTCGAAGTCGTCGCCCCCGGCGGCGCCAAGGCGTACGAAATCACCAAGGTCGAGTGGCGCTGATACGGCGCGCGTCTCTGAATTAACAAGCCGCGCCCCGTGCGCGGCTTTTTGCTGGGCGATGGTACCGCCGATGTGCGACACGATCGAGTCTGGAATAATTCCGCAGATCACGTGTTTCTCACACGAGAGTGACCGCCATTTCGCACTGCAATAATGCTATGAGCGATACGTCATCACAGGGGGACTAATGACATGGACCAGACACTAGCCAAATTCCAGCCGACCGCACTCAGCCTGTTTCGCTTCATCACCGGCCTGCTGCTGCTGCAGTATGGCATCGCGAAAATCTTCAAATTTCCGGTACTGCCGTATTTCGCCAACATCCCGCCGCTGATTACTTTTGCCGGCGCCCTCGAACTCGTTGGCGGCGCGCTGCTGCTGCTCGGCCTGTTCACGCGCCCGGTGGCGTTCATCCTCGCGGGCGAAATGGCGTTCGCCTACTTCATGGGTCACATGTTCAAGGGTGCCGACCCGGTGTTCCTGCCGCTGCTGAACGGCGGCACCGCCGCCATCCTGTTCTGCTTCGCCTGTCTGTATCTGGCGACCTCTGGCGGTGGCCCGATCAGCCTCGACGCGATCCTGCGCAAAAAGAGCTGAGTTGCTTTCCCTCCCCCGCATCTTCGCGTGGGGAGGGTGGCGCGTTTGAGAGCGAAGCGAACAAACGTGACGGGTGGGGGCGTCCCATGCGCGATTGATCTTGGAGCATCACCCCCACCCGACCGCGCTTCGCGCGGCCACCCTCCCCACTGCGCAGCTTCGCTGCTTGGGGGAGGGAAACGAAGCTAGCCCGCGACCTTTAACTCCAGCGGCACGGCCGCCGCATACTTCGAATTATGCAGCACCAGCGAGGTGCGGACATTGCGCACATGCGGCGCGGCGGTGAGCTGGCTGACAAATTCCTGGAACGTGGCCATGTCCGGCGCCACGCATTTCAGAATGAAGTCGATCTCGCCCGACAGCATCCAGCATTCCCGCACCAGCGGCTCCTTGCGGACGAAATCCTCGAACGCCTTGAGATCCGCGTCGGCCTGGCTCGACAGGTGCACCGAGGCGAACACGGTGACGTCGAAGCCGAGCAGCCGCGGATCGAGCAGCCCGCGATAGCCCTGAATGTAGCCGGCCTCTTCCAGGGTGCGTACCCGGCGCAGGCACGGCGGCGGCGAGATTCCGACCCGCTTGGCCAGTTCGACATTGGTGATTCGGCCGTCGGCCTGGATCTCGGTGAGAATCTTGAGATCGATCTCGTCTAGGCTTTTCGGCACGCGCGGCGGATCCTGGTTCTAGAGCTTGAAGAGGTTCCGAATCTCTTACCGCAGGAATGCGGACTTGCGCAATTTTATTGCGCGTGCACTGCAGAAATTAAGCGCGATCTGGGGAAAAATTGCGGAGACGGATTGCAATTCTTGCATAGCTCCACAGATGTCCTAGACTTGCATTTGACACTTTCGACGCCGCTGCGACGCTTTCGCCGGCCGTTTTCGCCTCAGCACTGACCAATTTCCCTTCAGAAAGGGACTCGACCATGGCCGCCCCCATCCATGCCAAAGTTGTCATCATCGGTTCCGGCCCCGCCGGCTATACGGCGGCGATCTATGCCGCCCGCGCCATGCTGGAGCCCATCCTGATCCAGGGCATGCAGCCCGGCGGCCAGCTCACCATCACCACCGACGTGGAGAACTATCCCGGCTACGCCGACGTGATCCAGGGCCCGTGGCTGATGGAGCAGATGGAGAAGCAGGCGACCCACGTCGGCACCAAGATCGTCACCGATCTGGTTACCGAACTCGATCTCAAGCAGCGCCCGTTCCGGCTGGTCTGCGACAGCGGCGATATCTATCTCGCCGAAACCGTGATCCTCGCCACCGGCGCGCAGGCGCGCTGGCTCGGCATTCCCTCGGAAGAGAAATTTGCCGGCGGCGGCGTCTCGGCCTGCGCAACCTGCGACGGCTTCTTCTATCGCAACAAGGAAGTCATCGTGGTTGGCGGCGGCAACACCGCGGTCGAGGAAGCGCTGTTCCTGACCAATTTCGCCTCGACGGTAACGATCGTCCACCGCCGCGATCATTTCCGCGCCGAACGCATCCTGCAGGAACGGCTGTTCAAGCATCCCAAGATCAAGGTGGTTTGGGACTCCGCGCTCGACGAGATCTGCGGCACCGAGGGTCCCGCCAAGGTCACCCATGTGCGCTTGAAGAACGTCAAGACCGGCGCCACCACGGAGGTGCCCGCCGACGGCGTGTTCATCGCCATCGGCCACGCGCCCGCGACGGAGCTAGTCAAAGGCCAGATCAAGTTGCGCCCCTCGGGCTATGTCGAGGTGGCGCCGAATTCCACCGCGACCTCCGTGCCCGGCGTATTCGCCGCCGGCGACGTCGCCGACGAAACCTGGCGACAGGCGGTCACCGCCGCCGGTATGGGCTGCATGGCTGCCCTCGAAGCCGAACGCTATCTTGCGGCCCATGCTCACGACCGCGCAGCGGCGGAATAGACATGGGACGCTCTCGTGATGGATTTAACGATATGGACTGGGACAAGCTGAAGGTGTTTCACGCGGCGGCGGAGGCGGGAAGCTTCACGCATGCGGGCGAGCAACTGGGGCTTTCGCAGTCCGCCGTGTCGCGCCAGGTCAGCGCGCTGGAGCAGGAACTGTCGGTCTCGCTGTTTCACCGCCATGCGCGCGGCCTGATCCTCACCGAACAGGGCGATCTGCTGTTTCGCACCGCCCATGACGTGTTCATGCAGTTGCAGGCGGCGCGCGCCAAGCTCACTGACAGCCGCGAGCGGCCGAGCGGCGACCTCAAGGTCACCACCACCCCCGGCGTCGGCATCAACTGGCTGATTCCCCGGCTCGGCGAATTCACCGCACTGTATCCGGAAATCCGCATCTCGCTGATCGTCACCGACGAGGAGCTCGATCTGTCGATGCGCGAGGCCGATGTGGCGATCCGCACCCGCAAGCCGACCCAGCCCGACCTGATCCAGCGCAAGCTGTTCGCGATGGGCTTCCACGCCTATTGCGCGCCGGAATACGTCAAGCATTTCGGCACGCCGCGCACCCTCGACGAACTCGACGGCCACCGCATCATCACGCTGAGCGACGGCGGCGTCGCGCCGCATCTGCAGAACCGCAACTGGCTGGTCGAAGCCGGCCGCAACGGCTCCGGCTCGCGCGAGCCCTACTTCAAGGTCAACAACATTCTCGGATTGGTGCGCGCCTGCCAGCAGGGCCTCGGCATCGCGGCTTTGCCGGACTACCTGGTCGAGGAAAACAACCGGCTGGTGCAGTTGTTCGGCGAGTCCGACTCGATCCAGCTCGATACCTACTTTGTGTATCCCGAAGAATTGAAGTCGGTGGCCCGCGTCCAGGTGTTTCGCGATTTCATTGTCAGCAAGGCGCAGCGCTGGCCGGGCTGAATATTCCATGGGAACCCCCGCTGCCCGCATGTCTGACATGCCGAGCGAGCCGTTGCCGCATGGCGGAAACGGGGATCATATCTCAGGGAAGCTGAGACTTCGTACCGCACATTGTCCCCCTCCTCCAGCGGTGCGGAGCCTCAGTTATCCCTCTTGGAAGGTGATTGTGTCGGCCTCACGTGGCCAATACCTCAGCCGGGCTCTTTTGAGCCCGGCTATTTTTTTTGGGGGGCGGTTTGCTGTCTCCTGCCCCAGAGCCAGGACCGTCGCGGGCGCCGGAGTTTCTGGCGTACCGTCTCCATCAGCCTACGCTGCTCGCATGGTCACCGCCGACGCAGCGGCACGGCTGACCGCGACGTAGCACAGCGCCCCCGCCGCCGAGCCGATCAGCCAGCCCCAGTCGCCGACGTTGAACATCAGCCCGAACGCGCCGAGCAGCGACAGCCCGATCGACAGCGCGCCGGAGATCGCCAGCGCAAACAGCGCCTTCCGGTTCCAGCCGCCGTCGAAGTACAGCGAGCCGGTCGGCGACATCGTGTAGAGGTCCTCGAGCTTCACCACCTGCTTCTTCACCAGATAGTAGTCGGCCACCATGATGCCGAACATGGGGCCCAGCACCGCGCCGAAAATGCTGACGAACAGCGTGATGGCGTGCGGGCTGGAGACGAATAGCCACGGACACACCAGCACCGACAGGATCGAGGTGATCAACCCGCCGAGACGAAAGTTGATCTTGTCCGGCGCGAGATTCGCAATGTCATAGGCTGGCGACACGAAGTTGGCGACGATGTTGATGCCCATGGTGGCGACGATGAAGGTGATCGAGCCGACGATCGAGGCGATCGGGTTATTGATCTTCTCGACAATCAGCACGGGATCCATGATGGCTTCGCCGAACACCTTCATGGAGCCGCCGGTGACGATCACGGTGATGATGGCGAACAAGATGAAGTTGACCGGCAGGCCCCAGAAATTGCCCGCCTTCATCGCCTGCTCGCTCTTGGCGAAGCGCGCGAAGTCGCCGAAGTTCAGCAATAGCGCGGCGAAATAGGCCACGATCAGCATCGCGGCGTTGGCCTGCAGGCCGACCGATTCGAGCCCGGTGAACTTCTTGTCCGACAGTTGCATCGAAAAACTGTCCAGCCCGGTCTTGGAGATCATCCAGCCGGCAAGGATGAACATCACCAGATAGACCACCGGCCCGCAGAAATCGATGAACTTGCGGATCGTCTCCATGCCGGACAGGAATATCACCAGCTGGAAGAACCACATGAACAGGAAGCTGAACCAGCCCAGCGACGACAGCCCCATCAGGTCGTTATGGGTGTACGCCGCTGCCGACGGCCACAGCGCGATCACCAGCACCTGCACTGCTTTGGAGGCGAAATAGGTCTGCACGCCGTACCACACGATGCCGACGATGCCGCGCACCATCGCCGCGAGGTTGGCGCCCATCACCCCGAACGACATCCGCGCCACCACCGGAAACGGAATGCCGTATTTTTGCGAGGGCCGGCCGATCAGGTTCATCAGCACGTTGACGATGGCGATACCGACCACCATCGACAGCAGCACCTGCCAGCCGGCCAGGCCGAGAAAGAACAGGCTGGCGGCGAAAGTGTAGCCGCCGACCGAATGCACGTCCGACATCCACATCGCGAACAGGCTGAAGGTGCCCCAGGTGCGGCCCTCGGGCGCCGTGGGCGCGAGGTCGTGGTTGTACAGTTTGGGATGGGCACCAGTGATGACGAGTACCGGGACTTGTTTCGCATGACCGGACATCAGCTCTCTCCCCTTTTTACACTGCTATTTCACGATCGAGTTCTCTCAACTTGCCTCAAGCAGCTTGTTCAGCCGCAGCCGCGTAATAACGTAGACATTCTGCAGATCGTTCGCGAATTCGGTCTGGGTGTCGTTGTGCAAGCGGCGCCTGAACTCGAAGAAGATGCCTTCCTTGGTGTGCATGCGCACGGCGATGATGAAGGGAAAGCCGAACTTCTTCTTGTAGGCAGCGTTCAGCGCCGAGATGTCGGCCATCTCCTCGTTTGATAGCGCGCTGAGCCCGGCGCTGGCCTGCTCGGCGACCGACGATGCCGTCATGGCGCCTGCCTGGGCCTCCTTGCCGGCGAGATCGGGATGCGCCTGCAGCAACGCCAATTGCGTCGCCGCCGGCGCAGTCTTCGCCACGCCCACCATTGCGGCGTGCATGGCGTCGAGGGAGGCAAACGGCCTGCTCTCCCAGGCCTGCTCGGCGACCCAGGGCGAGTTTTCGAAGATGCCGCCGAATTTCTGCACGAAGGCTGCGCGGTCCATCGCGTTGATCGGCGCCATGTCCGGCTCACCTGCCTGTGCGGAGGAGGCCGCAAACGCGCCCAGCATCAAAGCGCAGATCAAGCACCGCAGCGATCTTCGAACGAACATCGCACCACTCCCATTGATGTGTCAGCTGCCGCGATAGGTCGTGTAGCTCCAGGGTGAGGCCAGCAGCGGCACATGATAGTGCGACGTGGCATCGGCCATGCCAAACTGGATCACCGCCTTGTCGAGGAACGGCGGATCGGGCAGCACGGTGCCGAGCTTGCTGAAATACTGGCCGATATAGAAGACCAGTTCATACTGGCCGACCTTCATGGTTTCCGGCGTCAGCAGCGGCTCGGCATTGCGGCCGTCAGCGTTGGTATAAACCGTCTTGAGCAGCCGATACGCGCCGCCTTCCAGCACGCTGAAGTCGATCTTGACGCCTTCGGCCGGCTTGCCGCTGGCCGTATCGAGCATATGGGTGGTCAACCCTGGCGAACCGGCTGCTCGGACGGCTCTAACGCCGAGCGCTGCGAGAGCCAGCGCGGTCGATCCCGCGCCAAGTAGCATCCGCCTATTGATCTGCGACATCAATTGCTCCTCCGGCTGGGCCCGCTTGCGCCGTACTGGGCCGCGGGCGATCGGAAGTATCGATGCAAAAGTTGCGCCATGCCTGGCGCCCAACCTGATCGGGCGCGAAGTTAACGGCCCTGCTTGTGCGTCAGCACCGCTTCGCCAAAGGCCTGGAACAGCGCGCGGTTGATTGGATTCAGCTGCGGATCGTGTTCGGCGTGCCACTGAACGCCGAGCGCAAAGCCGGCGGCGTCCTTGATGCGGATCGCCTCGATGGTGCCGTCTTCGGCGACGCCCTCAATCACCACCCGCGCGCCGGGGGTATCGATGCCCTGGCCGTGCAGCGAGTTCACCGCGATGGTTTTGCGGCCCAGCAGGGTCGCGAAGGCGCCGTTGGGCGTCAGATGAACCTCATGGCGGTCGGCGAACACCACCGCCGGATCCGGATGGATCTCTCCGCTATCGAGCCGCGGCATGCGGTGGTTGATGCGGCCGGGTATCTCGCGGATTTCGGGGTGCAGCGAGCCACCGAACGCGACGTTCATTTCTTGCAGCCCGCGACAGATGCCGAAGATCGGCACGGCGCGGGCGACGCAGGCCTCGCAAAGCGCCAGCGCCACCGCATCGCGCGCATTGTCATAGGGCTCGTGGCGGACATCTGGCTCGAGCCCGAATCGTGCGGGATGGACGTTGGCGCGGGCGCCGGTCAGCACGATTCCATCGACCACATTCAGCAAGGCATCGATGTCCGTGATATCAGGCACGCCGGCGAACATCAGCGGCAGCGCGTTGGCGACCTCGGCGATGGCACGGAGGTTAGCTTCGCCGACCATTTGCACGGCAAAGCGGTTCTCGACGCGATACGCGTTGCCGATCACGCCGATTATCGGCCGGGTCATTCAGAATCGCTTTCAGGTAAAATATTCCACGCCTGGGCATGACAATAGGGCGGGCGCGCCGTCATGGCGAGTACGGCGATGCAATCCTGCTGTTGTGCACAGCAGATCTGGATTGCGTCGTCGCAACGAGGCGACGGCAATGAACCGAAGGCTTGGATTGGATACCGACCAGCCGGCCAAACTACAGGCCTGTCGGCGGTTTGGCGGTATGTGCGGAGGGACATTAAATGGTGGGCGCGACAGGGATCGAACCTGTGACCCCCTCGATGTCAACGAGGTGCTCTCCCGCTGAGCTACGCGCCCTTAGTCCAGTCTTGACGGGTGCGGACCGTATAACTGCTCAAGTTGAGACAGGCAAGGCGGGCGGAGGGCCAAACCTTGCCTCTTTTCATAAAACGTAGAAAGTTCTCAGGCGGCCAGCATCTTGTTCACTTCGCTGACCAATTCCCGCAGGTGAACGGGCTTGGCCAGCACCTTGGCGTTTTTCGGCGCTTCCGAATCGGAATTCAATGCCACCGCGGCGAAGCCGGTGATGAACATGATCTTGATATCGGGGTCGAGTTCGCTGGCGCGGCGCGCCAGTTCGATCCCGTCCATCTCCGGCATCACGATGTCCGTCAGAAGCATTTCGAACGGCTCTTCGCGCAATCGCTGATACGCGGAAAGCCCGTTATCGTGGGATGACACTGAGAAACCGGCATTTTCCAAGGCCTTGACCAGGAAGCGGCGCATGTCGTTGTCGTCTTCGGCAAGGAGAATCTTGTGCATGACTGTTGGACGTCGAACCCGAATGAGAGGACCAGTTCGCCCACTAGACCCCGGTCTGGTAAATTTCGGGTGAAGGTGGACCGCGCGTGAGACTCGAAAGCGTCCCAGGATGGTGCGCCGGAACGTCATGGGACGCAACAAAGCCGGGTGTTTCAACCGACCACGGACACCTCGAAAAGTTTTTTACTTGGCAGATCGGCTGTCGTTGCCGACAATGAGTTCTTACACTGCTTCGGTTTTCTGCCAGACTGGGCCATCAGAACAACCGTGCTGCAGGGACGGCGCCCGACGATGACCCCATTTGACGGTGAGACGTCGCCTCCATTCGACATCGTGGAGCCCGCGACCTGGCGCGCCCCGATCATTTTCAATTCGCCGCATTCAGGCTCGGTCTATCCGGCGGAATTCCTCGAAGCATCGCGAATCGACGTGGTGGCGCTGCGCCGCTCCGAAGATTCTTTCATGGACGAGTTGATCGCGGGCCTCAGCGACCGCGGCTTTCCGGTGGCGCGCGTGCACTTCCCGCGCTCCTATGTGGACGTCAACCGCGAGCCCTATGAGCTCGATCCGCGGATGTTCACCGGACGGCTGCCGAGCTTCGCCAATACCCGCTCTATGCGCGTCGCCGGCGGGCTGGGGACGATTCCCCGCGTGGTTGGCGATGGCCAGGAGATCTACCGCGAGCGGCTCGACGTCGATGATGCCCTCGGCCGCATCGAGACGCTGTACAAGCCCTATCACCGCGCGCTGCGCCGCCTGATCAACAAGGCGCACCAGAACTTCGGCACCGTGATCCTGGTAGATTGCCATTCGATGCCCTCGATCGGGATTTCGCGCGAGGAGCCGCGCCGTCCCGACATCGTGGTGGGCGACCGCTACGGCACCAGTTGCGCCGGGGTTCTTGCGGATGTGGTCGAAACCACCTTCAGCAGCCTCGGCTACTCGCTCGGCCGCAACAAGCCGTATGCCGGCGGCTTCATCACAGAGCACTACGGCAATCCTGCGAGCGGGCTTCACGCCATCCAGATCGAGCTGAACCGCGCCATCTACATGGACGAGCGGCGGCGCGAACGCACCGCGCGCTTTGCCCAGATCGCCGCAGACTTTGCGGTGTTGGCCGACGCCATTGCGGAAATTCCGCTCAGCGCGCTCGGCCCATTCCAGGCCGCGGCCGAATAGGCACGCCGCCGCCCCGATCGTCTGCACGGCGCAGACCGCGACCCACCTCAACTCAACCCCTTGGGGCATTTTTCCAAGAGAGAATATCAATAAATATCCATTGGAAACAACTAGATGTCTCTAGATGAGCCATGCGGCACATTTTACCACCAGGATTCATGCAACCTTAGATATTACAGTGCAAGGTTCGCAAGCGGGCACTCATCCGCCCACCTGGCAGGAGGACAAATGAAACGCATATGCGAGAATTTCTGGTCGGATCAGTCCGGCGCCACTGCGATCGAATACGGCCTGATCGCCGCCGGCATCGCGCTGGTGATCATCGCCGCCGTGAATGGCATCGGCTCAACGCTCAGCACCAGGTTCGGTGACCTGAGTTCCTCGTTGAAATAATCGGAGCGTCACGGCGATATGCGAAAGGCGTTCTCACCCCTGAACGGCTGGCTTCGCAATGGCCTGCGACCGCAACCGATGGCCGTCCGGATGCTGAGGCAGCATTCGCGCTTCGCGCCGATGACAGTCGCCGCCAGCTCTCCCTAAAAGAAAAAAGGGCCGCTTGCGTTGGCAAGCGGCCCAAGTCTAGGGAGGAAACGCCCAAGGAGGGCAGCGATAGCGCAAGCGCTACCGCACCGCAACAATATGCGGCTGCGACGCACAAAGCGCAAGAGTTTTCCGGGCGATTAGCATGCAAATTTTGCATGGACTTCCCCTAAAAAAGGCATGGTATTCATATTTTTATCGTTAAATTTCAATGGTTTGAAGAAATGACAGCGCGTTTGGCATATTGTATTTATGAATCTTTATTCACTTAAATGACCGATTCCAATGCTTGGAATTGGGTAGCCGGTCGAAACCGTAATCCGATTCAGCGCCGTCCGTGGCCCGGAATTATCTGAAGATCGACCGATCCGCAGATGCGGCCAACGATTCCGCGCTGTATAGGAAGCGGCAAGCCCGCAACGGGCACGCACAAGGATTCGCCGTGACGGTCATCGATTTCACAGCCTTCATCGGCCGTCTCGCCACCGCCTCCGGCGAAACCATCCTGCCATTCTTCCGCACGTCGCTCAGCATCGACAACAAGAGCAGCGACGATTTCGATCCAGTCACTGAAGCCGACCGCGCCGCCGAGGCGGTGATGCGCCGGCTGATCAAGTCGAACTTTCCGCAGCACGGCATCGTCGGAGAGGAATTCGGCAGCGAGCGCGAGGACGCCGAATACGTCTGGGTGCTGGATCCGATCGACGGCACCAAGTCCTTCATCTCCGGCTTCCCGATCTGGGGCACGCTGATCGCCCTGCTGCATCGGGGCACCCCGGTCTATGGCATGATGCACCAGCCCTATATCGGCGAACGCTTCAGCGGCGACAGCGGTTCGGCGCGCTACCAGGGCGCGGCCGGCGAGCGCAAGCTCGCGACGCGGCGCTGCGCCTCGCTGCAGGAAGCGGTGATGTTCACCACGAGCCCGCGGCTGATGAACGATATCGATCGCGGCGCCTTCCACCGCGTCGAGAAGGATGTGCGGCTGTCGCGCTACGGCGGCGATTGCTATTCCTACTGCATGCTGGCCGCCGGCCATCTCGATCTCGTCATCGAGACCGAGCTGAAGCCCTACGACATCGCCGCGCTGATCCCGATCATCGCCGGGGCCGGCGGCGTCGTCACCACCTGGGAAGGCAAGCCAGCGCAGAACGGCGGCCGCATCGTCGCCGCCGGCGATCCGCGCGTTCACGAGGCGGCGCTCAAGCTGCTGAACGGCTGATTGTCGTTTACCGGCACTCTTCGCGCACAATAGAGTCGTCTACCTAACATAACCGGTCTATGATCGCGGCATTGCGGTTGTGACCTTTAGTCGCCGGTGACTGAGCCCGTTTGGACTCCCGCCCCAAGCGCGAGCGATCCCCATGGTGCCGACTTCGTATCTTCGTGAGCAAGCCGAGAAGTGTCGCCGTCTCGCCCGCGACGTCAGCGACGCCACCACGCGCGCCCGACTCGAAATGCTCGCGTCGGAGTATCAAGCCCAGGCGGACTTTCAGGATTCGCACGCTCCCGGCGAGCTGCGCCGCACCGCAAGTTCAGTCGATTGATCCAGACTTCCTCCGCAAAAACTGTCCGTTAGTACGCTGCCGTACAAAATAAACTTTTTGGAGTTCTTGGCACGCACGCGCCAAGCATTGCAGCCCAGCCGGCAACGATCGAGCTCTCGTAGTCAGGTAAATCGCCCGTAAGACGGGTACCGTACCGACAAAGCGCCCTTTTGGTACGTATATCATGGGCTCCTGCAGAACGCCCTCTCGGAGCGCCGTTCCCACCCCCTGCGGACACATGGCCCGACCGATCGGGCGGGTAACGCATTGAATTTCTCGCATCTCGATCCCATGGCCAATAAATTACTTGCTGCATTGCCCCGTGAGCATTTTGCCCTGCTGGCGCCGCATCTGACGACGGCGACCTTTCCGCAGAACCTGGTGCTGCTGGAAACCGGCGACGAGGTCGATCAGATTTACTTCCCGCACAACGGCATGCTGTCGCTGCTGGCGGTGATGCGGGATGGCAAGGCGATCGAGACCGCGACCGTGGGCCGCGAAGGCGTCGTCGGCGCCATGGCCGGGCTTGGCCTCTACAAATCCATGGTCCGCGTCGTCGTCCAACTGCCGACAACGGTGACCAAAATCTCATCGACCCATTTTCGCAAGGTCGTGGCCGGCAGCGAGCCGCTGCGCAACATGTGCATCCACTACAACGAGGTGCTGCTGACCCAGGCGCGCATCACCGCCGCCTGCAACGCCCTGCATCCGGTGGAAGCCCGCTTCGCCCGCTGGCTGCTGCAGTCCGCGGACCGCGCCGGCAATGATGTGGTCGGCCTGACCCAGGAACTGCTGGCCGAGATGCTCGGCGTGCGCCGCACCTCGGTGACCGAGGTCGCCGGCAAGCTGCAGGCCGAAGGCGTGATTTCCTATTCGCGCGGCATCATCAAGATCGTCGATCGCCCGGCCCTGGAGCGGGTATCCTGCGAATGCTACCAGACCCTGATCGACCATTCGGCGACACTCACCTGATCCGTCGGCGGCGCTCTCTCACTTGAGCGGCTCGGCTTCTTTTCGCAGATGCTCGAACAGTTGCTGCGCGGGCCGCGACAGCGTCTCGAAACTGCGGACGCAGATCGCCAGCCGCCGGCTCGCCCAGGGATCACGGATCCGGACCAGCTTGATAGCCATCGTCCGGGCGCAGCGCCGCGCGGCGATCTCGGGCACGATCGCCACGCCGACGCCCGCCGCCACCATCTGACACATCGCATCGAAGTCCCGCAGTTGCGCCCGGAACCGCAACCGCGCGCCGAACCGCGCGGCATACTTGCCGATATGGCTCTGCAGCGCCGTCGAATTGGTCAGTCCGACAAAGTCTTCGTTGACCACCTCCTGAAAATCGATCTGGCGGCGGTTGGCGAAGGCGCTGCGCGGCGAGGTCACCAGCATGAAGCGGTCCTCGCGAAACGAGAACCGTTCGAGGTGATCCGGCAAGGTGTGGTCCGCGGCAAAGCCGATGTCGGCCACGCCGCTGGCGATGGCCTGCGCGATATCGGCGCTTTCGCGTTCCTCCACGGCGAGGCTGATATTGGGATGCTCGCGCAGGAACGACGCCAGCGCCTTCGGCAAGTGTTCAGACAGCCCGACCGTATTGGCGAGCATGAAGACGCTGGCTTTCAAGCCGCGCGCATAGGTTCCGAGATCGCCGCGTAGGGTCTCGACATCATGCAGCACCACCCGCGCGTGACCGAGCAGCGCCTCGCCGGCCGGGGTCAGCACCACGCCGCGGCGGCCGCGGGTGAGCAGCGCCACCCCCAGCGCAGCCTCGAGTCCCTTGATGCGCGCGCTGGCGGAGGCCAGCGCCAGATTGGCCCGGGTCGCGCCCTGGGTGATGCTGCGCGCTTCGGCGATGGCGACGAACAGGTGAAGATCGACCAGATCGAACCGCATACGCGCCCCCTGCCTTCGCCAACGCCGAAGGCTTGCTCAAGAACCTCCAGATTGTGCCCGCGGTATGGATCGGTCAATGTGCCGCATGCCCGATTCCATCATCATCCTGATCGCCGCGGTGTTCGCGCTGGCCGGCTTCGTCAAGGGCGTCATCGGCCTCGGCCTGCCCACCGTCTCAATAGGGCTGCTCGCCGTCGCCATGACGCCGGTGCAGGCGCTGACCATCGTCATCGCGCCGGCCATCGTCACCAACATCTGGCAGACCTTCGTTGGACCCTATCTGCGCGACATCATCCGGCGGCTGTGGCCGCTGATGCTGGGCACCGCGGTGGCGATCTGGGCCTGCGGCGGGCTGCTGACCGGCCCCTATGCGCGCTACGGCCCGATCGTGCTCGGCATCCTGCTGGTCGTCTATGCGGTGATCAGCCTGGTCAAATTCCAATTCGACGTGGCCCCCGCCCATGAAAAATGGGTGGGAGGCATTGTCGGCGTGGTGACCGGCGCCATCGCCGCGGCCACCGGCATCCAGGTGATCCCCTCAATGCCCTTCATGCAGTCGATCGGCATGGAGAAGGACGAGCTGGTGCAGGCGCTCGGCGTGTTCTTCACCGTCGCGACGCTGGCGCAGGCCTTCAACCTGACCAGCGCCGGCCTGCTCACCGCTTCCACTGCATTGCCCGGCCTGGTCGGCATGGCGTCGGCCTTCGCCGGCATGTTTCTAGGACAGGCGGTGCGCACGCGCATGCAGCCCGAAGCGTTCCGCCGCTGGTTCCTGATCGCGATGCTGCTGCTCGGCCTGTATCTGGTCGGCAACTCGACCTATGCGGTGCTGAAGTAGCTACCTCGCCTGCAGCATCGCCATGCGGACGCCGAGCGTGACGAACATGGCGCCGAGCGCGCGGTTGAGCCACACCAACGCGCGCCCGGATTTCCGGAGGCGGCCGGCGGCCTTCGCCGCGAACGCCGCCATGCCCAGATTCCACACGGTGCCGGTGCCGATGAAGATCAGTCCGAGCACGATGAAAGCGAGCGCCTTGCCGGGCGCCTCGGCGTCCACGAATTGCGGCAGGAACGCCAGGAAGAACAGCGCCACTTTCGGATTCAGCGCATTGGTCAGCACGCCCTGCCAGAACACCTGCCGCAGCGACAGCGCGGGCGGCGCACCGGCGGCGTCCGGCGCCGGTGAAGGCGAGTTCGCGAGCAGCATGCGGATGCCCGCATAGATCAGATAGGCCGCGCCGATCCACTTCACGACCGTGAAGGCGAAAGACGACGCCGCCAGCAGCGCCGACAATCCGATCGCCGCGGCGAACACGTGCACCAGACAGCCCGCGCTGATGCCCAGCGCCGCCGCTACGCCGCCGCGCCAGCCGATCTGCACGCTGCGCCCGACGATGTAGGCGGTGTCCGGCCCCGGCGTGACGTTGAGCAGCACGCCGGACAACACGAACAGCCAGAGCGAGTGGATGCCAAGCATGGGGTTTCCTCAGACGTTTGAGCTCAAACAAAAGCACCGAAGTTTGAAGCCGTCATTGCGAGGAGCCCTTGCGACGAAGCAATCCAGACTTCGCTTGTGGCGCTGGATTGCTTCGCTGCGCTCGCAATGACGGAGTTCCTACTTGAATAGCGGCGTGCCTGGCACGAACGCATCGAACGCCGCCCAGAACTGGCCGCGGTAGCGGTCCTGCTCCTGCAGGATCTCGTGGCGCGCGCCGGCGATCACCAGATGCGATCCGCCGCGCAGGTGATAGGCGAATTCCTCGATCGCCGGGGTCGATACCACCTGGTCCTGGCTCGCCGCCATCATCAGGATCGGCTGCCGGATCTTGACCGGGTAGCTGGCCTCGCGAAAGCCGATCATCGCCTTGAACGCGGCGTCGGCCCAGGCCACGGTCGGCGAGCCGATGCCGAGCGTCGGGTCTTCCTCGTAGATCGCGGCGTTGCGCGCGTAGCGCACGGGATCGCTGGTCAGCCGGTTGCCGACGAAGGCCGTAGTGCCGGTCAGCGCGCCGTTGCCGCCCGGCACGTAGTTGCCGCCCTGCCCGGTCAGCCGCATCACCCGGACCAGAGCGCGCGCCGGAAACGACATCGCGCGGCCCGGCAGGTCGATCATCGGCGCCGACAGCACTATGCGGTCGAACCAGCGCTTGCCGGCGTGCGCGACGCGCAGCATCACCGCGCCGCCCATGGAGTGCGCCAGCGCGAAATAGGGCGGCGAGCAGTCCGGCAGCACGATCTGCTGCACGAAGGCCTCCACATCGATCTCAAAATCGGCGAAGTCGCGCACATAGCCCTTGCGCGGATCGCGCAGCCGCCGCGACGAATGGCCCTGGCCGCGCCAGTCGATCATCGCTACCGCGAAGCCGCGGTCGCGCAGGTCGCGCACCGTCTCGAAATATTTCTCGATCGACTCGCCGCGGCCGCTGAACACGCAGACCGTGCCCTTGCGGCCGGCCGGCGGCGCCCATCGCGCGAACCGCAGCTCGGCGCCGTCAGGGGTCTTGATGGTGCCGGATACGACGCCGTCGGGAACCGGATTGGCAGGAATCGAGACGAGCGTCATGGCGGGGGACCGGTGCAAAATCAGCGAAATTTCAAGGGGATGGAAGAAAGAAAAAATTTTTAGGGGCGCTCTTGAAGACAGTCTTACCCCTTCCATATCACCTCTGTGCAGGCCTGATCTAGGCTGCACGAAGACGAAAGCCCGGCCCGATGGCGGGCGGGTTCATTCAACAGTCGCTCACTGGAGGACTATCCCATGCGTACCTACGATCTCACCCCGTTTTATCGCTCCACCGTTGGCTTCGACCGCTTCTTCTCGCTGCTCGACCAGGCGAATGCCGATGGGGCGCCGGGCTATCCGCCCTACAACATCGAGCGCACCGGCGAGAACGACTATCGCATCAGCGTCGCGGTCTCCGGCTTTGCCGCCAATGAACTCTCCATTGTCGCCAAGGAAAACACCCTGACGATCAAGGGCGAGAAGGCCGCCAACGAGAACGCCCCCGCCAAGGCCGAAGTGCTCTACCGCGGCATCGCCGCCCGCGCCTTCGAGCGCGCCTTCCAGCTCGCCGACTTCGTCCAGGTGAAGAACGCCTCGCTCGAGAACGGCCTGCTCCATGTCGATCTCGTTCGCGAGATCCCCGAAGCCAAGAAGCCGCGCAGCATTCCGATCAGCACGACCAGTGCGGTATCCGCACCGCAGGTGATCGAAGGCCAGAGCGAGAAAGTCGCCGCGTAAGCGCGACATCGTTGGACTTAGTTGCGTCCGCATATCGAGCGCCCCGGGAAACCGGGGCGCTTTTTTGTTTAAGCATTTATTTCGGATGCACGGCGGCCGCTTCAAACTCTGTGTCGTCCCCGCGAAAGCGGGGACCCATACACGCTATCGACTTTATTTAAGGCTGCGAAGGCAGTCCTGGGCATCTACTGAGTTCAGCCACAAACCCGGAGGTTATGGGTCCCCGCTTTCGCGGGGACGACTCGTGGTAGGCCTTCTCGAACTACTCGACGCCCTGCACTGGCGGCGCGGCCGGGGTTGCTTCGGCGGCAGGTGCGGCGGGTTTCGCTTCCACCGGCGGCGGGGCGACAGTCGGAGTGGCGGGCGCCGGAACGACAGCAGCGACCGGTGCCGGCGTCATCGGAATCACGCGCGCCTCGTCCGGCTTCGGCTGCACGACGGCCTGCTGCTCGACGGGGGCGGCCGGAGTGGTGGCTGCGGGCGCGGCCGGCGGAACGGCTACCGCGACCGGCGCGGCGGCTACCGGCTTCGCCGGGGTCGCGACAGCCCGCGCGGGCGGCGCCTTGGGCAGCGGCACGCTCGGGGTTCGGCTGGCGACCTTCGGCAGCGCGGCGCGGGGTTGCGGCGCGCGGCGGTATTGCGGGAGTTCCGGGACCGGACCCGCCGGACCGTAGGTGGTGACGACTTCCTCGCCCATCCGGTCGCCCATGCGATAGGCCGGCATGAAGCGAAGAATGCGACCGCTGCGGGCGTCGATCACCAGCCGGCCATCCTCGCCGTCGATGTTGATCGCCGACAGGGTGTAGACGACGCCGCGCTGCTGCGGCGCGCCGAGCGGCTGGAAGCCCATCTGGCGGGCCATGGCGTCGATCGCGCGCGGCGGCAGCACGGCCGGCGCATAACGCGGACCAAAATCATCCGGCGGCAATGCCGCATAGGGCCCGCCGACATCGGACACGACCGTCGGCGCAGCACCGACCCGGTACGGCACCAGCACCTGGGCATCGGCGGCGGCTGCCGTCAGCAACACGCCGCTCGTCGCAACCCAACCAATAAACAACTTCATCGCATGCTCCTTTGCGCCCCCGCGCCCGGAGCGTGGTCAGTCCCTGACCCCGACGCTCGCCGATTTTGTTCGCGCCGCTCCGTACTGGCTGGAGGCGTCAACGAACGAGACGCAACCTCATGGGTAATTCCGGCAGCCCTTGGGCCGTGCTTGGGCCGGAACGCGGCACCGTCCGCCGCAATGCCGCGGCGTGGCGTCGCATTTTGCGTCCGCATTGTTGCAATGCGGCGGGGACTCGCGCGCGCTTGTATGATAGAAAAAAATTTGCCAAAGTCGGGTGTTAGGACAGCATCACTGTCGCAATTTGTGGTGGCAAACCCGGCACAGGGCTTGCAACATATACGGGCGCCAAGACAAAGCGACGCCTGAGGACGACAAGGCTAGGGGTGGCCGCCGGGGACGATGGGCACCACAGCCTGAATTCTGAAAATGAGGCTCGCGGCGTGCGAGCGGTGGCCCAACAGAGGGTTCCGCGACCGCCCAAGGTGCGCCGACGAGGATGGCAGAACCCTGTTGGGTTTGAGAGGACGAACATGAGCGGGTCAGAGTACGAGCGCCACTTGGTCGAAACCGATATGCTGTCGGCGGATCCCGCGTCCAAACCCGCAGAATTCGCCCGCGAACTGCACACCTGGCGTCCGCCCGCTTTGGGTCTGTACGATCCGTCGCAGGAGAAAGATGCCTGCGGCGTCGGCTTCATCGCCAACATCAAGGGCAAGAAGTCCCACCAGATCGTGGCCGACGCGATCAACATCCTGTGCAACCTGGAACACCGCGGCGCCACCGGCGCAGATCCGCGCTTCGGCGACGGCGCCGGTATCCTGGTGCAGATTCCGCACGCCTTCTTTGCTCGCAAGACCGCCGAGCTTGGCTTCACGCTGCCGGCGCCCGGCGAATATGCCGTGGGCGCCCTGTTCATGCCGCGCGACACCGCGTGGCGCCAGGTCATCAAGGGCATCATCGCCGACCAGATCAAGGAAGAAGGCCTCACCCTGCTCGGCTGGCGCGTGGTGCCGACCGACAATTCGTCGCTCGGCGAAACCGTGAAGCCGACCGAGCCCGCCAACATGCAGGTGTTCATCGGCCGCGGCACCGCGTCGATCGCCGACGAGGATGAGTTCGAGCGCCGGCTGTACATTCTGCGCAAGTCGATTTCGCAGGCGATCTACCAGCGCCGCGACCGCGGCCTCGCGGGCTACTACCCGTGCTCGATGTCGTGCCGCACGGTGATCTACAAGGGCATGTTCCTCGCCGACCAGCTCGGCAGCTACTATGCCGACCTGCACGAAGCGGATTTCGAGAGCGCGCTGGCACTGGTGCATCAACGCTTCTCCACCAACACCTTCCCGACCTGGTCGCTGGCGCATCCCTATCGCATGGTCGCGCACAACGGCGAGATCAACACGCTGCGCGGCAACACCAACTGGATGGCGGCGCGACAGGCCTCGATTCACTCCAAGCTGTACGGCAAGGACATCAGCCGTCTGTGGCCGATCTCCTATGAGGGCCAGTCCGACACTGCCTGCTTCGACAACGGTCTCGAATTCCTGGTGCAAGGCGGCTACTCGCTGCCGCACGCCGTGATGATGATGATTCCGGAAGCCTGGGCCGGCAATCCCTTGATGGATGAGCAGCGCCGCGCGTTCTACGAATATCACGCCGCGATCATGGAGCCGTGGGACGGCCCGGCGGCGCTGGCCTTCACCGACGGCCGCCAGATCGGCGCTACGCTGGACCGCAACGGCCTGCGCCCGGCGCGCTATCTCGTCACCAAGGATGACCGCATCGTGATGGCGTCCGAGATGGGCGTGCTGAAGATTCCCGAAGAAGACATCATCACCAAGTGGCGGCTGCAGCCCGGCAAGATGCTGCTGGTCGACCTCGAACAGGGCCGGTTGATTCCCGACGACGAGATCAAGGCGTCGCTGGCGTCCTGCCATCCGTACCGCGAGTGGCTGAACAAGACCCAGATCATGCTGGAAGGACTGCCCGACGCGCCGGCCAAGGGACTGCGTTCGAACCTGCCGCTGCTCGATCGGCAGCAGGCGTTCGGCTACACCCAGGAAGACGTCTCGATCCTGATGACGCCGATGGCGTCGATGGGCGAGGAAGCCTCGGGTTCGATGGGCACCGACACGCCGATCTCGGCTTTGTCCGACAAGCCGAAGCCGCTATTCACCTATTTCAAGCAGAATTTTGCGCAGGTCACCAACCCGCCGATCGATCCGATCCGCGAAGAGCTGGTGATGAGCCTGGTCTCGATCATCGGCCCGCGCCCCAACCTGTTCGATCTCAAGGGTGGCACCGCCTCGACCAAGCGGCTCGAAGTAAAGCAGCCAATCCTCACCGACGGCGACCTGGAAAAGATCCGCTCGATCACCGATGTGGCGGAGTCGCACTTCGTCTCGCGCACGCTCGACACCACCTTCCACGCCGGCTTCGGCGCGTCGGGCCTGGAGCAGGTGCTCGATGAATTATGCGCGCGCGCCGAAGGCGCGGTGCGCGAAGGCGTCAACATCATCATCCTGTCCGACCGCATGGCCGGCTCGGACCGGATTCCGATCCCGTCGCTGCTGGCCTGCGCCGCCGTGCATCATCACCTGATCCGCACCGGCCTGCGCACCTCGGTCGGCCTCGTGGTCGAATCCGGCGAGCCGCGCGAAGTGCACCACTTCGCCTGCCTGGCCGGCTACGGCGCGGAAGCGATCAACCCCTACCTCGCTTTCGAATCCATCATCGCGATGAAGGACAAGCTGCCGACCCAGCTCGACGACTACGAAATCGTCAAGCGCTACATCAAGTCGATCGGCAAGGGCCTGCTCAAGGTGATGTCGAAGATGGGCATCTCGACCTATCAGTCCTATTGCGGCGCGCAGATCTTCGACGCGGTCGGGCTGAAGGCTGATTTCGTCTCGAAATATTTCGCCGGCACCCACACCCGCATCGAAGGCGTCGGCCTGACCGAGATCGCCGAGGAAACCGCCCGCCGCCATGCCGACGCGTTCGGCGACGCGCAGGTCTACAAGACCGCGCTCGACGTCGGCGGCGAATACGCCTACCGCTCCCGCGGCGAAGACCACGCATGGACCGCCGAATCGGTCTCGACGCTGCAGCATGCCGTGCGCGGCAATTCGCTGGAGCGCTACCAGGCGTTCGCCAAAATCCTCAACGAGCAGTCAGAGCGGCTGTTGAC
>NZ_JAQGJD010000311.1 GCF_028290785.1 Tardiphaga sp.
CGGCGATCGGCGCCAATGCGCGCGACGAGGGGCTGATCTGTCCGGCGGCGTGCGGCGCCGAGGCGGCGTGGGCCAGTCCCGACATCGAGATCATCGCGGCGACCTCGCTGATCCAGATCGCCAACCACTTCAAGGGCACGCAGGTGCTGTCGCGGCCGCGGCCGCGGGTGCACGAAGCGCCGGCGACGCTGCTCGACCTGCGCGACATCAAGGGGCAGGAGAGCGCCAAGCGCGCGCTGGAGATCGCCGCGGCGGGCGGCCATCATCTCTTGATGGCCGGGTCGCCGGGCGCGGGCAAATCGATGCTGGCGGCACGGCTGCCGTCGATCCTGCCGCCGCTGTCGCCGGCGGAACTGCTGGAAGTCTCGATGATCGCCTCGGTGGCCGGCGAGATCAAGGACGGCGCGCTGACGGCGCGGCGGCCGTTTCGCGCGCCGCATCATTCGGCCAGCATGGCCGCGCTGACCGGCGGCGGCATCCGCGCCCGCCCCGGTGAAATCTCGCTGGCGCATCAGGGCGTGCTGTTTCTCGACGAATTGCCGGAGTTCGATCCGCGGGTGCTGGATTCGTTGCGCGCGCCGCTCGAGAATGGCGAGGTCGCGGTGTCGCGCGCCAACCACCGCGTCACCTATCCCGCGCGCTTCATGCTGGTGGCGGCGATGAATCCGTGCCGCTGCGGCCATGCCTATGAGCCCGGCTACGCCTGCAGGCGCGGCCGCAACGACCGCTGCACCGCGGACTATCAGGAGCGCATTTCCGGGCCCTTGATGGACCGCATCGATTTGCGCATCGAGGTGCCCGCGGTGACCGCCGCCGACCTGATCCTGCCGCCGGCGGCGGAGGGCTCGGCGGAAGTCGCCGCCCGGGTGGCGGCGGCGCGCGACATCCAGGCCGCGCGCTACGCCGCGGCGGGGCTGCACGGCGTCCGCACCAATGCCTCGGCGCCCGCGTCACTATTGGAGGTGGTGGCGCAGCCGGATGCGCAGGGGCTGGCGCTGCTGCACGACGCCGCGGAGACCATGAAGCTCACCGCGCGCGGCTATCACCGCGTGCTGCGGGTGGCCCGCACGCTGGCCGACCTCGACGGCGCGGAAAAGATCGGCCGGCTGCACCTCGCCGAAGCGCTGTCGTACCGCGCGCTCGCCGAGGACGTCCGCCGCGCGGCGTAGGCGTTACGCGCGCCGCGCGCGATCCACGCTGCCCCGTCAACCCCGCGGTAACCAGTATCGTTTACACTCCGCTCACCATAATCCCGCGTATCGGGAGAGGGCGAGTGCGTATCATGGTGCGTTTCAAGATTTTGGCTTCCTCGATTCCGCTGGTGCTGGTGGCGTTGCTGGCGCGCGGCGGATCGGGCTCCGGCGCGCGGCCGTGTATCGCGATCGGCGAGACTTCGGTGCAGATCGCCGCGACGCCGTGGCAGGCGCAATGGCATGTCGGCTTCACCGACGATCCCGCGGAGGCGACGGTGCGGGTGCAGATCGTCGATCGCGCCGAGGCCGCCGACTTCACCGTGGTCGACGATATCGACACCACGGACGCCGGCGGCTGCGCGATCAGCGCCGCCACCCGTTTCATCGCCATCTCCACCGTGCCCGCCGCCGGCGAGCCGGTGATCTACCTGTCCGACCAGGGGGATGCCGACTACACGATCTTCGTCAGCTCGCGCCACTTCACGCCGCGCGATGCCGCCGCGTTGATCGTCGGCGCCCGCGGCGGCCACGGCGACCGCCACCACATGGCCGCGGCGGCGTTCTGATCCGGCGTTAACGCTTCATTCACCACGTTCGGAGCGCCAGCTCGCAAGTCGCGCACCGGCAAGCACTTGGCAACGACATCCCCGCATGCTCGGCGGCATCCGCGCGCGCCAGTCGCGGCGGAGCCATGCCGCGCGTCGCGGGCATGACGGGCACTATCGGGGTGGGCGTGGTGAGCATTTTCCGGATCAAGGTGCGCTTGCGCCACTTCGCCCGCCACCACCCGTGGCTGAACTTTGCGATCCGCTCTTTCGTGATGTTCTCGGCCGCGTTCGGCGGCGCCTATGGCTTCATCCAGGGCAGCACCTCGCAGAATTCCGGCTACGATCCGCATGCCTTCGCGCTCGGCGCCAGCCTGCTGTTCGCGATCGCCTGCGTGGCGCTCGCGGCGTTGAGCATGCGGATGCGTTTCATGGCGAAGCGGATGCGCGCGCTGGCGCTGCACAATGACGCACTGGTCGATCGCAACTGGGAGCTGAAGGAGGCCGAGGAGCGCGCCCGCAACCTGTTCGAGGCGCAGGGCGACCTGATCGTGATCCGCAGTGCCGATGGCGCCATCAGCTTCGTCAACGACGCCTATTGCACGCTGGCGCGCCAGCCGCGCGAAGCGCTGGTCGGCAGCCGCTTCGAGCTGGAGATTCTGCAGCAGGGCGAAGTCGCCAACGAGTCGAACGGCACCAGCATCCACGACCAGCAGATCCTCACCGCCACCGGGCCGCGCTGGATCGCCTGGCGCGAAGGGCTGGTGCGCACCGATGCCGGGCATCCCGCCGAGTTGCAATGCGTCGGCCGCGACGTCACCGATCGCACCGAGACCGAACGCGCGCTCGGCGAGGCGCGCGACCTCGCCGATGCCGCCAACCGCGCCAAGTCGCGTTTCCTGGCGATGGCCAGCCACGAAATCCGCACGCCGCTGAACGGCATCCTGGGCATGAGCGGGCTGCTGCTCGATACGGCCCTGACGCCGGAGCAAACAACCTATGCCAAGGCGGTGAAAACCTCCGGCGACGCGCTGTTGTCGCTGATCGAGGAACTGCTGGATTACTCCAAGATCGAGGCCGGCAAGATCGACCTCGAACACCGCCCGTTCGCGCTGGCGGCGCTGATCGAGGACATCACCGAATTGCTGGCGCCGCGCGCGCAGGCGCGCGATCTGGAGATCGCCGCCTATGTGGACGAGCGGCTGCCGCTGCAGGTGATCGGCGACGCGGCGCGGCTGCGCCAGGTGCTGCTCAACCTCGCCGGCAACGCCATCAAGTTCACCTCCACCGGCGGCGTGGCGCTGATCGTCGAGCCCGGAGCTGCGCCGAACGAGATCAGCTTCCTGGTGCGCGACACCGGCATCGGCATCGCGCCGGAAGCGCAGCAGCGCATCTTTCGCGAGTTCGAGCAGGCCGACGAAGCGACCGCGCGCAACTATGGCGGCACGGGCCTGGGCCTGAGCATCAGCGAGCGCATCGTCAGGCGCATGAAGGGCCGCATCACGCTCACGAGCGAACCCGGCGTCGGCTCGACCTTCGAAGTCGCGATCCCGCTCGCCGCCGGCGACGGCGATGGCGGCGAGCACCAGCGGTTCGACGCGCCGGATCTCACCGGCCAGTCGGTGATGCTGGTGGCGCCGCAGAGCATCGAGGCGTCATTGACCGCGCGACGGCTGGCGCGCTGGGGCGCGCAGACCTGCACCGTGTCCGATCCCGCGGTGGCGCAGGCGCTGCTCGCGGAACGCGCCTGGCACGCCATCCTGATCGACCGCGCGCTCGGCCCGGCCGAGGTCGAGCGGCTGGCGCAAGCTGCGATTCCGCACGCGGTGCAGCGCATCGTGATGTTCACCCCCATGATGCGGCACGAATTGCAGCCGGCCGCCGCCACCGCCTTCACCGGCTATCTGGTCAAGCCGCTGCGCGCGGCTTCCCTTGCGGCGCGGCTGACGCTGCCGGCCGACACTGCGCCATCGCTGATGGCCGATGACCTCGTCGAGCAGGCGCCGCCAAAACCGCTGGCGGGGACGCCCGGGCTATCGCCGGGGCTGTCGATCCTGGTCGCCGAGGACAACGAGATCAACGCGCTATTGATGCGTTCCTTGCTGGCGCGGCTCGGACATCATGCCGTGATCACCACCAATGGCGCCGAGGCGCTGGAATCCTGGCTCGCCTCGGATTCCGCCGGCACGCCCTACGACCTGGTCCTGATGGACATCCAGATGCCCAAGCTCGACGGCATCGAGACCGCAAAGCGGATCCGGGCCCGCGAGGCCGGGCAAAAGGTGCGGCGGACGCCGATCCTGGCGCTCACCGCCAACACGCTGGTGGAAGACCGCTACGCCTGCTTCGAAGCCGGCATGGACGGCTTCCTGGTCAAGCCGCTGGATCGCGACAAGCTCGCCGAAGCGCTGGCCGGGCTGGCGGCATCGCGCAACGTGGCGGCGTAAAGCTCAGTCCTCATGGTGAGGAGGCGCCACTTCGGCGCCGTCTCGAACCATGAGATGGGACGCCATCCTTCGAGACGCGCGCCAAGCGGCGCGCTCCTCAGGATGAGGACGGAGCGTAGTTGCGACCATCTCTGTCACACGCCCTCCATGTCACCGTCACACGGCTGTTGAGCGCGCGTGATGTCTGATCCTTTCAGGGCCGCATCGATTCGAATCGATCCGGGCGGCCGAGGGGATGGCCATGCAGGGCAACGAAACCGCGCGACCGAAACCGGGCCTGATGCAGATGCTGCGCCCGCAGAACATGGGCGCCGCCGCGCATACCGCGATCACCTGGTTCAAGCCGCCGCTCGAATTCGCCTCGACCATCCGCTTTCCGCACGCGCCGGTTTCGCTCGGCCGGATGGGTCCGCTAGAAGTGCGGCTGGCGAACGACAAGCGCGATGTGAAGCGCGCGCAAAAACTGCGCTACAAGGTGTTCTACAAGGACGGCCACGCCATTGCGGATGCCGCCGCGATGCTGGCGCAGCGCGACAAGGACGCCTTCGACAAGATCTGCGACCACCTGATGGTGATCGACCACGCCGCCAAGCCGACGCTGTCGGGCCGCCAGCCGGTGGTCGGCACCTATCGCCTGCTGCAGCACGAAACCGCGATGAAGCATGGCGGCTTCTACACCGAGAACGAATTCGACCTGTCCGGGATGATCGAACGCCACGCCGGGCTGCGCTTCCTCGAGCTCGGCCGCTCCTGCGTGCTGCCGCGCTACCGCAACAAGCGCACCGTCGAGCTGCTGTGGCAGGGCATCTGGGCCTATGTGAAGCAGAACCGTTTTGACGTGATGATCGGCTGCGCCAGTTTCGAGGGCACCGACCCGGACCGGCTGGCACTGCCGCTGTCGTTCCTGCATCACCACGCCCGCGCTCCCGAAGCCTGGCGCGCTTGCGCGCACCCGTCACGCTACGTCGAGATGAACCGGATGGCGAAGGAAGCGATCGACCCCAAGGCCGCGCTGCGCGCGCTGCCGCCGCTGATCAAGGGTTATCTCCGGCTCGGCGCGCATATCGGCGACGGCGCCGTGATCGACCACCAGTTCGGCACCACCGACGTGCTGATCGTGATGCCGGTGGCGGCGATCGGCGCGAAGTATATCGAGCATTTTGGCGGGGACGCGAAAGCGGCTTAGTTTATCGCTGTAGTTCCCGCGAGTCGTCCCCGCGAAGGCGGGGACCCATAACCTCCGAGCCTGCGATAGCTGGACGGCACCCTACCGCGCGCCACACTTCTGCACGGCGTATGGGTCCCCGCCTTCGCGGGGACGACGGCTGAGTATGCGGCGCGACTGGAGCCACCGTCATTGCGAGGAGAGGTCAGAGCCTCCGCAACGCCACGTTCTCCACCACGTGGTCCGCGCCCTTTTTCAGGATCAGCGTCGCGCGTGGGCGGGTCGGCAGAATATTATCTTCGAGGTTGGCGAGGTTGGTGCGTTCCCAGATCGCCAGCGCGGTGGCGGTGGCTTCTTCGTCGGACAATAGCGCGTAGCGGTTGAAGTAGGAGCGCGGGTCGTGGAACGCGGTGTCGCGCAAAGCGAGGAAGCGGCGCACATACCAGTCGCGCAGCACCGGCTCGTCGGCGTCGATGAACACCGAGAAGTCGAAGAAGTCGGAGACGACGGGCACCGCGCGGCCGTCGCGCGGCAGCCGGCCGGTCTGCAGCACGTTGACGCCTTCGACGATCAGGATGTCGGGCTGGTCGACCTCCTGCCATTTGTTCGGCAGCACGTCGTAAGTGAGATGCGAATACAGCGGCGCGCGCACCGGCGAGCGGCCGGCCTTGATGTCGCTGAGGAACGACAAAAGCGTCGGCAGGTCGTAGCTTTCCGGAAAGCCCTTCTTCTGCATGATGCCCTCGCGCTCGAGCACCGCATTGGGAAACAGGAAGCCGTCGGTGGTAACGAGATCGACCCGCGGCCGCGGCGACCAGCGGGCCAGCAGCGCCTGCAGCACGCGCGCGGTGGTCGATTTGCCCACCGCCACGGAGCCGGCGACGCCGATGATGTAGGGCATCTTGCGATCCTCGATGCCGAGGAATCTCCGCTGCGCGTAGTACAATCGCTGCGTCGCCGTGACGTAGATCGACAGCAGCCGCGACAGCGGCAGGTAGATCTCCTCGACCTCCTTGAGATCGAGCCGGTCGTACATCGAACGCAGCGCGGCGATCTCGCCGGCTTCCAGCGTCATCGGGGTGTCGTCGCGCAGGGCCGCCCACTGCTCGCGCGAAAACGTCCGGTACGGATTGTATTGCTGCTCTGCCCGCATATCCATGAAGCAGTCCCCGTTCGAGTGGAGCGTCAGTCGCGCTTGCGCGCCGCTTTTTCTTCCAGTCCGGTCATCGTGGTGCGCAGGCCGAGCGCTGCCTCGACTTCTTCCAGCGCGACGTTGCGCGACTTCAGCAGCACCAGCAGATGAAACAGCAGGTCGGCGCTTTCGTTGATGATATGGTTGCGGTCGTTCTCGATGGCAGCAATCACGGTCTCGACCGCTTCCTCGCCGAACTTCTTGGCGCAGTGCTCGGCGCCCTTGTCCAGCAGCTTGCGGGTATAGGACGCCTCGCCACCAGACGCGGCGCGGGCGTCGATGGTGGCGGCGAGGTCGTGGATCGTAAAGCGGGCCATGCGGCGCCTTCTGGGTTCAGCCGGTTGCCGGCTCGAATGCGAATTCCTGACAGAGTTTGAACTACGGGTCGAGCCGCATCGGCAGGCCGGCGCGGACCATGTGATCCTTGGCCTCGCGGATGGTGAATTCCCCGAAGTGAAAAATCGACGCCGCCAGCACCGCGGTGGCGTGGCCGCTTTTGATGCCTTCGACCAGATGATCGAGATTACCGACGCCGCCGGAGGCGATTACCGGCACGTTGATGCTGTCGGCCACCGCCTGGGTCAGCGGGATGTCGAAGCCGGAGCGGGTGCCGTCGCGGTCCATCGAGGTCAGCAGGATTTCGCCGGCGCCCAATGATACCACCTCCTGGGCGAACTCCACGGCGTCGATGCCGGTCGAGTTGCGGCCGCCATGGGTAAAAATCTCCCAGCGCTCGCCACCGCCCCCGCGCTTGACGCGCTTGGCGTCGATCGCCACCACGATGCACTGCTCGCCGAACTTTTCAGCGGCCTGCTTGACGAATTCGCGATTGGCCACTGCGGCCGAATTGATCGAGACCTTGTCGGCGCCGGCGCGCAGCAGGGCCTTGATATCATCGATGGTGCGAACGCCACCGCCCACCGTCAGCGGCATAAAGCAGGCCTCTGCGGTGCGGCGGACCACGTCCATCATGGTGCCGCGGTTTTCGTGGGTCGCGTTGATGTCGAGGAAGCACAGCTCGTCGGCGCCGGCGGCGTCATAGGCCACCGCGGCTTCGACCGGATCGCCGGCGTCTCTGAGATCGACGAAGTTGATGCCCTTGACGACGCGGCCGTCCTTGACGTCGAGGCAGGGGATGACGCGCATCTTGAACATATCGGTTCCTAGGCCGCCGCGCGGGCGGATTTGATCAGCGCGAGCGCCGCGGCGGGATCGAGCCGGCCGTCATACAGCGCACGGCCGGCGATGGCGCCTTCCAGTTTTCGTGCGCGGGGCTCGAGCATCGCCTTGACGTCGTCGATCGACGCGAAGCCGCCGGAGGCAATCACGGGGATCGAGATCGCTTCGGCGAGTTGAATGGTAGCATCGAGGTTGAGGCCCTTGAGCAGACCGTCACGCGCGATGTCGGTGAAGATGATGGCGGCGACGCCGGCGTCCTCGAAACGCTGCGCGATCTCCAGCACGGTGACCGTGGAAGTCTCGGCCCAGCCTTCCACGGCGACCTTGCCGTCGCGGGCATCGAGGCCGACGGCGACGCGGCCGGGAAACTTTTTCGCGGCCTCTTTCACGAGCGCGGGATCGCGCACCGCGGCGGTGCCGATGATGACGCGGGTGATGCCCTTCGCCAGCCAGGCCTCGATGGTGGCGAGGTCGCGGATGCCGCCGCCGAGCTGCACCGGCATGGTGACGGCCTTGAGCATCGACTCAACAGCACCTGCATTGACCGGCTTGCCGGCAAAGGCGCCGTCGAGATCGACGACGTGGAGATACTCGAACCCCTGCGCCGCAAAATCGCGCGCCTGCGCGGCGGGATCGAGATTGAACACGGTGGCTCTGTTCATGTCGCCCTGTTCGAGGCGAACGCACTGGCCGTTCTTGAGATCGACAGCGGGGAAGAGGATCATGATGAGGTAGTCCAGAAGCCGAGAGCGCTATAGCTCCCTCCCCCCTTGCGGGGGAGGGCCGGGGAGGGGGGTAGCCAAGAGGACGGTGCCCGTGGCTTACCCCCCTCCCGGCGCTTCGCGCCGACCTCCCCCGCAAGGGGGGAGGTATCAAGAAAGAAAGCAGGCAAAGCCATCACGGCTTCCACTTCAGAAAATTCGAGATCAGCGCCAAACCGAACCGCTGGCTCTTTTCCGGATGAAACTGGGTGCCGATCATGGTGTCGCGGCCGACAATCGCGGTGACCGCGCCGCCGTAGTCGGCGGAGGCCAGCACGTCGGCTTCGTTCACCGCATTCAGATGATAGGAGTGCACGAAATACGCGTGCCGGCCCTTCGGCCCGAGCGGCAGCCGCTCCAGCACCGGGTGCTCGCGGACCATGTCCAGCGTGTTCCAGCCCATGTGCGGAATCTTGAAGTTCTCCTCGCGCGGCGTGATCTTGACCACGTCGCCTTCGATCCAGTTCAGCCCCTCGGTGGTGACGTGCTCCTTGCCGCGGGTCGCCATCAACTGCATGCCGACGCAGATGCCCAGGAACGGGCGCGCCTTGTTGCGCACCGCTTCGGTCATGGCGTCGACCATGCCGTCCAGCGCGTCGAGGCCCTTGCGGCAATCGGCGAAGGCGCCGACGCCGGGCAGCACGATGCGGTCGGCGCGGTACACCGTCTCGGGATCGCGGGTGACAATGACCTTCTCGGGCACTTCCATGCCACGCGCGGCGCGCTCGAAGGCTTTTGCCGCCGAGTGCAGGTTGCCGGAGCCGTAATCGATAATGGCGACGCTCAACGCGATGCTCCGGGTTGGGGAAACAGGCCGATGATCGACTCGGTCGCGGCCGACGGCGGACGCGAGAACGGCTGGCCTGGAATATGACGCGTCGGCGGCGGCGCGCCGCGATCGATCGCCGCCTGGTCGTTGACAAGACCCTGCCTCGCCCAGCGGTCGAAGAAGCGCTGCTCGGCCATTTCCGCGTCGTCGGCGACCACCATGTCGAGCTGCCGCCAATCGCCGCGCGACAGCGTCCAGCGCCGGATGCTGGCGGCTTCAAAACCCATCAGCAGCGCGAACAGCACCATCACCGTCAACCGCGTGCCCGAGCCCGCCCCGAGCATCGACAGCGCGACCTCGCCGACGATCGAAATCACGACATAGCCGAGCAGCGCCCACCACAGCCGGTGCCAGATCAGCCAGATCAGACCTGCGACAAACGCCCAGAAATGAAAGCCGTCGCGCACGAACACGAAACGGTCCGTCGCGGCGCCGACGCCCCGGCTTTCGGCCAGGGGCGCGTGAATGGTGTAGACCGGCATTTCTGCTCCGTATTCTAGTCGTTTCCGCGAGGCGCACCGTCCCATCCCCCGTCATTGCGAGGAGCGAAGCGACGCGGCAATCCAGAAGGCCACAAGGAAGAACTGGATTGCTTCGTCGCAAGGGCTCCTCGCAATGACGACCAATTCGACAGTGCCTCTTGATCAGCCGCCGAGCTGACCCTTGGTGGATGGCACTTCGCCGGCGTTGCGCGGATCGATCGCGACAGCCGTGCGCAGCGCCCGCGCCAGACCCTTGAAGCAGGATTCGGCGATATGATGGCTGTTC
>NZ_JAQGJD010000321.1 GCF_028290785.1 Tardiphaga sp.
CGCTCTTCCGATCTGTGATGCAGCACCGCATTGCCTGATGGCGACAGATGGATGTGGTAGCCGCGCTTGGTCATCAGCGGAATGTCGTAGCCGAGCGGGCGAAACACTTGGTCCGACCACGGGCCGAGCGCCACCACCACGTCGCGGCCGACGATGGCGCCGTTCGGACCGGCGACGCGCCAGTTGCCGTCACTCTGCGCCAGGGTGCGGGCATCGGCGGCAAGGAAGCGCCCGCCCTTGCGGATGAACAGCGCGGCATAGGCCTTGGCAAGGCCGCCCGGGTCGGGAACGAAGCCCGGCGTCGGCCAGTGAATCGCGCCGGCGAAATCGCCGGACAGGTTCGGTTCACGCGACGCGATGTCGGCGGCGTCGAGCACGTTGCCTGTAATGCCGTAGGCGCGGTCGCGCTCCAGCTCCTTGATGCTATTTTCCATGGTGGTTTCGGATCGAAACAATTTGATCCATCCGGTGCGGCGCAGCAGTTCGGGCACGCCGGCTTCCGCGATCAGCGCTTCATGTTCAGCCAGGCTGCGCTGGATCAGCGGCCATGCCGCCATCGCGCTGCGCAGCGCGCCTGCCGGCGACGAATTCAGGAAATAGCGGATCATCCATGGCAGGAAGCCAGGCAGCGCGTTGAGATGGTAATGCACGTCCGGTGAGCGATTCAGCGCATATTTCAGGATCTGGCTGAAATCGCGCGGAAACATATAGGGGAATACCGAGGCGCATTCGATCAGCCCGGCATTGCCATAACTGGTTTCCTCGCCCGCCCGCTCGTGCTTGTCGATCAGCACCACGTTTCGCCCGCGCGCTTGCAGATGCAGCGCCGCCGAAACGCCGACCATGCCTGCGCCGAGCACAAGCACATCAGCCTTGAGTTCCGCCATACGTACTCCGAAGATCTTGACCGTCGTGGCGATTCTGTTAGCGCCGTGTCGTGAAGGTATGATGCGCGTCCCGGACGCACAAACCGCGTAAAGCAAAGATCGCGCCATGTGCCGTGATTTGCGGCGGGGAGCGCCGGTAAATCGAGCTTGCGCCATCGACGAACTCTGCCGACAATACCATCGCGGCTCGGAAGACACCGATGCAACGAATACACCGCCATGGAGAGCGTTACGAATGTCGATTCGCCTGAGCAGCCTTGCTGCCGTTGCATCCTTGATCGCCGCCGCGCTGACGCCGGCTTCGGCGCAGACGCTACGTTACGCCAACCAAGGCGATCTCAAATCGCTCGATCCCTATACGCTGCGGGAAAGCACCACGATCGCCCACCATGGCCAGGTCTATGAAGGCCTCGTCGCACGCGACAAGAATTTGCAGACCGTTCCCGGCTTGGCCGAAAGCTGGGAAACCCCGGAGCCGACGCGCTGGCGCTTTCATCTGCGCAAGAATGTCAAATTCCAGAACGGCGATCCATTCACCGCGGATGACGTAGTGTTCTCCGCCGACCGCGTCCGCGCCAAGGGTTCGGATTTCGCGACCATGGTGGCGAACGACACGAAGGTCATCAAGATCGACGACTACACCGTCGATTTCGTTCTCACCGCGCCCAATCCGATCCTGATTTCCCAGTGGGACGTCTGGTACATCATGGACAAGAAATGGGCCGAGGAGAACAACGCCGTTGCGCCCACGCCGGCCGCCGCGACGACCCCGAGCTTCGCCTCGCTGCATGCCAACGGCACCGGGGCTTTCAGCATCGAAAGCCATCAGCCGGGCGTCAAGACCGTGTTCAAGGTCAACCCGAACTGGTGGCGCAAGCCCGAGCATAATCTGAAGGAAATCATCTTCACGCCGATCGCCTCCGATGCCACCCGCGTCGCCGCGCTGCTGTCGGGCGAGATCGACATCATGGAACCGGTGCCGATCCAGGACATCTCCAGGGTCAATTCCAGCCCCAATGCCACGGTGATGAGCGGGCCGGAGCTGCGCACCATCTTCCTCGGCATGGACCAGACCCGCGACGAACTGCTGAACTCCAACATCAAGGGCAAGAATCCCTTCAAGGATATTCGCGTCCGCGAGGCGTTCTACAAGGCCATCGATATCGAGCTGATCAAGACCCGCGTCATGCGCGGCCTCTCGACACCCTCGGCGCTGATGATCGCGCCGCAGTTGTTCAAGCTGTCGGGCGACTTCACCCGCCCGAAATACGATCCCGACGGTGCCAAGAAACTGCTCACCGAGGCGGGCTATCCCGACGGCTTCGAACTCAGCATGGACTGCCCGAACGACCGCTATGTCAACGATGCCGCAATCTGTCAGGCCGTGGTTGGCATGCTGGCCCGGATCGGCGTCAAGGTGAACCTGATCGCCCAGCCTAAGGCGTTGTATTTCGCCAAGATCTTCAAGTCCGGCGGTTACAATACCCCGTTCTATCTGCTCGGCTGGACACCCTCGACCGCGGACTCCCACAACGTATTGTACGACATCATGGGCTGCCGGGATAACCCGAACAGCTCGCGCGGCCTCACCAACATCGGCGGTTACTGCAACAAGGAGTTCGATGCCCTCGCCGACAAAGTGCTGCAGGAAACCGATAACACCAAGCGCGATCTGCTGATCAAGGCGGCGTTCGAGATCAGCAACAAGGACTTTGCCTATATTCCGCTGCATCAGCAAGCGCTGGCCTGGGGCGTTTCGAAGAAACTCAAGGTGGCGCAACGTGCCGATAACCAGGTGCTGCCTTACTGGTTCGTCAAGCAGGACTAGGTGTCGCGTATACGACTGCCCTTGTCATTGCGAGCAACTCTTGCGACGAAGCAATCCAGTCCGTCCTTGCGGCGTTCTGGATTGCTTTGCTCCGTTCGCAATGACGGATAAATCTGCGTCAAGCCCCTAACGAAAGCGAAAGGATCCCATGCTCGCTTTCATCTTGCGCCGTGCCCTGCAATCCGTCGGCGTGATGCTGGCGGTCGGCGTCATCTCGTTTGCGATGTTTCGCTTCGCCGGAGACCCGGTCAACCAGATGGTGGCGCTCGACACCTCGGAGGCGCAACGCGCCGAAATTCGCGCCTCGCTCGGCCTCAACGACCCCGTGCCGTTGCAGTTTGCGCGCTATTTCATCGACGCCGCGCAGTTCAAGTTCGGCGTGTCCTATCAATTCCGCCAGCCGGTCTCGATGCTGCTGAAGGAGCGCATGCCGGCGACGCTGGAGCTCGCCACCTGCGCCACCGTGCTGGCGATGGGCTTCGGCATTCTGTTGGGGATTTACTCGGCGCTGCGCCGCGACTCGTTTCTGACCAAGGTGCTGCAGGCGGTGTCGCTGATCGGCATCTCGCTGCCGACTTTCCTGATCGGCATCCTGCTGATCTATCTGTTCTCGGTGATCCTCGGCTGGCTGCCGTCGTTCGGCCGCGGCGAAGTGGTCAAATTCGGCTGGTGGAGCACCGGCCTGCTCACGGTATCCGGTCTGAAAGCGCTGATCATGCCGTCGATCACGCTCGGCCTGTTCCAGATGACGCTGATCATGCGGCTGGTGCGCGCCGAGATGCTCGAGGTGCTGCGCACCGACTACATTCGTTTTGCGCGCGCGCGCGGCCTGACCACGCGGGCGATCCATTTCGGCCACGCGCTGAAGAACACGCTGGTGCCGGTGATTACCGTCGCCGGGCTGCAGTTCGGCTCGGTTATTGCATTCGCGATCATCACCGAGACCGTGTTCCAATGGCCGGGAATGGGATTGCTGTTTGTGCAGGCGGTACAGAATGTCGATATCCCGATCATGGCCGCCTACCTGCTGGTGGTGTCGCTGATCTTCGTCACCATCAACCTGATCGTCGATATCCTCTACACCGTCGTCGATCCGCGCCTGCGCGCCACCGTGGGGCGCGCGGCATGAGGTGGACAATGGAAGCCGCAAACGCCGCGTCGTCCCCGCGAACGCGGGGACCCATAACCTCTGTCAGCCTCTGGCGGCAAAGCGAATGCGGCTGGGCTGCAACCGAAGGGCCGGAGGCTATGGGTCCCCGCTCCGCGCGCGCCGAAGGCGCGCTAGGCGGGGACGACATCGGGAGAACGAGCGTCACATGACCGACCTCCCCGCACCCGCCCCGCGCCAATCCCTGATCGCCCGCGCGATCGACAGCGACATCTTCTATTCGTTCCGGCGCTCCAAGCTGACCATGGTCGCCGCGGCCATTGTCGCGGTGCTGCTGTTGCTGGCGCTGTTCGCGCCGTTGTTCGTGGTGCAGGATCCGTTCGACCCGCGGCAGCTCGAGCTGATCAACTCGCGGATTTCGCCGCTGTGGACCGCCGACGGCCAGCGCCCGTTCCTGCTCGGCACCGACGAACAGGGGCGCGACATTTTCTCCGCGATTCTCTACGGCATGCGGGTTTCGCTGGCGGTGGGTGCGCTGGGCGTGGCTTTCGCCGCGGTACTCGGCATCGGGCTCGGGCTGATCGCCGGCTATGTCGGCGGCGCCGTCGATACGCTGATCATGCGCATCGCCGACGTGCAGCTGACCTTCCCGGCGATCCTGATCGCGCTCCTGATCGACGGCGTCGTCAAGTCCGCGCTCGGCAACCATCTCGATGCCTCCACCACGTTGCTGGTGCTGGTGGTCGCCATCGGACTGAGCTTTTGGGTGCAATATGCCCGCACCGTCCGCGGCTCGGTCATGGTGGAGAAGAACCGGGACTATGTCGCCGCGGCGCAGCTGATCGGACTGCCGGCCCGCGTGATCATGCTCCGCCATGTGCTGCCCAACACCATGGGGCCGATCCTGGTGATCGCCACCATCAACCTGGCGCTGGCCATCATCACCGAGGCAACTTTGTCGTTCCTCGGTTCCGGCATGCCCGACGCGATGCCGTCGCTGGGCACGCTGATCCGGATCGGCAACAACTACCTGTTCTCCGGCGAATGGTGGGTGGTCGCGTTCCCCGGCATCGCGCTGGCGTCCTTGATCCTGTCGATCAACCTGCTGGGCGACTGGCTGCGCGACGCGCTGAATCCGAAACTGCGATGAAACACCTTCTGACGGGCGACGCATCGCATGGTTGAACCGGTTCTTTCCGTGCGCAATCTGCGCGTCGAATTCGCCAACCGCCGCGGCGTGCTGGTGGCCATCGACGGCGTGTCATTCGACATCGCCAAGGGCGAGGTGCTTGGCGTGGTCGGCGAATCCGGCGCCGGCAAGTCGGTGACCGGGCTCGCCGCCATCGGGCTGATCGACGCCCCCGGGCGAATTGCGGGCGGCGAGATCTATTTGTCCGGCCTGCGCATCGACAACCTGTCGCCGGATGCGATGCGAAGAATTCGCGGCAAGCGGATCGGCATGATCTTTCAGGATCCGCTGACCAGCCTGAACCCGCTGTACCGTATCGGCGACCAGCTGGTGGAGACCATCCGCACCCATCTCAATCTCAACGAAACCGCGGCGCGCAAACGCGCCATCGACCTGCTTGCCGAAGTCGGAATCCCCGCGCCGGAGAAGCGCATCGATGCCTATCCGCATGAATTTTCCGGCGGCATGCGGCAGCGCGTGGTGATCGCGCTGGCGATCTGCGCGGAGCCCGAGCTGATCATCGCCGACGAGCCGACCACCGCGCTCGACGTTTCCGTACAGGCGCAGATCATCGCGCTGATCAAGCGGCTCGGCCGCGACCACGGCACCGCGGTGATGCTGGTGACCCACGACATGGGCGTGATTGCCGAAACCTCGGACCGCGTCGCGGTGATGTATTCCGGGCGCATCGCCGAGATCGGCCCGGTACGCGATGTGGTGCAGAACCCGCTGCATCCCTATGCCAGGGGGTTGATGGGGGCGATCCCGACGCTGGCTGGCGACGCCTCGAAACGGCTGGTGCAGATTCCAGGCTCGATGCCGCGGCTGTCAGCGATCCCCACGGGTTGCGCCTTCAACCCGCGCTGCGACTTTGCGTTCGAGCGCTGCCGGATCGAGCGGCCCGAGCCGATCCGGGTCGGCGCGCAAGCCGTCGCGTGTCACCTCTACGATCGCGCGGCCACGGAGAGCGCGGCATGACAGCGCTGGTACAGGTCCGAAATCTGCGGCGCGAATTCGACGTCTCGAAGCCGTGGCTGAACCGCGTCATCGAACGCAGCCCGATGGAATTCCTTCGGGCGGTCGATGGCGTGTCGTTCGAGATCGCGCGCGGCGAGACCTTCGCGCTGGTCGGCGAATCCGGCTCCGGCAAGACCACGGTGGCGCGGATGGTGGTCGGGCTGCTGCCGCCCACCTCGGGCGACGTCATCATCGACGGCGTTTCCATGAGCGACCCCCGGCAGGCCGGCGCGCGACGAAAATTGCGGCGGCGGATCCAGATGATCTTCCAGGATCCCTATGCCAGCCTCAATCCGCGGCTGCGCGTCGATGCCATCGTCGCCGAACCGATCCGCGCCTTCGACCTGATCCAGGGCGAGCGCGACATTCGTGGCCGTGTCGGCGAACTGCTGACGCTGGTGGGATTGCATCCCGACGACGGCCAGAAGTTTCCGCATCAGTTTTCCGGCGGCCAGCGCCAGCGTATCGCCATTGCGCGGGCGCTCGCCTCGGAAGCCGACTTCATCGTCTGCGACGAGCCGACCTCGGCGCTTGACGTCTCGGTGCAGGCGCAGATTCTCAATCTGATGCGCGACCTGCAGGACAAATTCGGGCTGACCTATCTGTTCATCAGCCACAATCTCGCGGTGGTCCGCCACATGGCGAGCCGGATCGGCGTGATGTATCTCGGCCGCATCGTGGAGATCGCGGAGGGCCGCGAACTGTTCAGCCACCCGCGCATGCCCTACACGAAAATGCTGCTCGGCGCGGTGCCGGATCTGGCGATGTCCGGCCGGACGCGGATCGCCGTCACCGGCGAGATTCCCAATCCGATCGATCCGCCGAAAGGCTGTGCCTTCCACCCGCGGTGTCCGGACGTGTTCGAGCTGTGCCGAAGCACGGCGCCGGCGCTGATTGACGGCGTGGCGTGTCATGCGGTCAACGGCGCGCGGGCGCCAGCCATCGGCTGACGCCCTACGCCGTACTGAACGCGCGAAACTTATTCCTCGACGGGCTCTTCGCCTTCGGCGTCGCGCTCCGGCGAACCGGCCAGGATCTGCTCGGCGATCAGGCCGGAATTCTGCCGGATCGAGGCTTCGATCTTGGCGGTCATGTCCGGATTGGCCTTCAGGAACGCTTTCGAATTCTCGCGGCCCTGGCCGAGGCGCTGGCTGTCATAGGAGAACCAGGCGCCGGACTTCTCAATGATTCCCGCCTTGACGCCGAGATCGAGGATCTCGCCCATCTTGGAGACGCCTTCGCCATACATGATGTCGAATTCGACCTGCTTGAACGGCGGCGCCAGCTTGTTCTTGACGACCTTGACGCGGGTCTGGTTGCCGACCACCTCGTCGCGCTCCTTGATCGCGCCGATGCGGCGGATGTCGAGGCGCACCGAGGCATAGAACTTCAGCGCGTTGCCCCCGGTGGTGGTTTCGGGCGAGCCGTACATCACGCCGATCTTCATGCGGATCTGGTTGATGAAGATCACCATCGTATTGGACTTGTTGATGGAGGCGGTCAGCTTGCGCAGCGCCTGGCTCATCAGCCGCGCCTGCAGGCCGGGCAGCGCATCGCCCATCTCGCCTTCCAGTTCGGCGCGCGGCACCAGCGCCGCCACCGAATCGATCACCAGCACATCGACCGCGCCTGAGCGCACCAGCGTGTCGCAGATTTCCAGCGCCTGCTCGCCGGTGTCCGGCTGCGAGATCAGGAGTTCGTCGATATTGACGCCGAGCTTGCGGGCATAGACCGGATCGAGCGCGTGTTCGGCGTCGATGAAGGCGCAGATGCCGCCCTTCTTCTGGCCTTCGGCCACCGTGTGCAGCGCCAGCGTGGTCTTGCCCGAGGATTCCGGCCCGTAGATTTCCACCACGCGGCCGCGCGGCAGACCGCCGACGCCAAGCGCGATGTCCAGACCCAGCGAACCCGACGAGATCGTCTCGATGTCCATCGAGCGATCGTTCTTGCCGAGCTTCATCACCGAGCCCTTGCCGAACTGGCGCTCGATCTGCGAGAGCGCGGCCGACAGGGCCTTGGTCTTGTCCATGGAGGATCCTTCAACGATACGCAGGGCAGTCGGGGTCGAGGCCATATCTAGCTCCTTATGAACGGGATTCGCGACGGACAAACAATGGGCCGGTTCGATCTGCGGCCAACGTACCCTATTCGTTCTATGTTCGCAATATGTTCTTTTTGGAAATGCGGTACTGGCCTGTTTCGAGCCCTCGTGACCTAGTTTCAAAATGGCAGTGGCCTGATTTGATTGGTCACACAGGAGTGAGCGTGACGGCCCTCCGTCGATCTGCTCTAGGACGGCGTCCAGCGGACCAACGGAGGCCTACGATGAATCCCTACGCCATTCTTGCTCTAGCTATCGTTGCAGAAGTGATAGCGACTAGCGCCATGAAAGCTGCGGATGGCTTCACAAAGATCGGACCGTCAGCCGTTGTAGTTGCAGGATATGCCACCGCATTCTTCTTGCTCGCACAGGTATTGAACGCAATTCCTGTCGGAACGGCCTATGCTGTGTGGGCAGGCGGGGGCATCGTCCTGGTTACCCTTGCGGCCTGGCTTGTCTACGGACAACGCCCCGACGCGGCAGGCTTTCTCGGCATTGGCCTCATTGTGGCGGGCGTGATGCTACTTAATCTAGTCTCCAAGACTAGCGCCCATTGAGCAGAAGGCCGCCTCAGTGGGCGGCCTCTTTCGTTACAGCCCTTTGCCGTCGTCCTGTTCTGGTTCGTAGTCGAACGGAAGTAGGTATTGTTCGCCGTACCTTGGACGGGACTTATTGAGTTTTTCCATAAAATCCGGGGTAGTCCTTGCTTACAGTCATGTAAGCCACCGTCGCCCTAGATGTTCGCGCAATTTCGGGTACTGGCCTGTTTCCGCCCCCTCGTGGCTTAGTTTCAAAATGCAGTGCCTCATTTGCTTCAGGTCACCGCCCAGTTCCAATGATGGGAATAGGGCCGACAACAGAACTTGCATGCGGTACCGATAAGCATGTGTGACAAATGCCCCGAACTCGACAAGGCGATCGAGCGTTACCGGCGGGTGATCTCGTTCATTGGCGATGCTGCGACCGTCAGCGAGGCAAAGAAACTGCTCGCCGATATGCTGGCTCAAAAAGCTCTGCTGCATCCGGAGAAGTAGACTGGCGCAGCCGGACAGCCTTTGTCCATTCCGGTCGAATTTGACTGCCAACCGAATATCCGTTTAAGGCGGCGCCACGCCCTATATCTGGCCTTGCGACAGCGGTGCGCGGTTGTCCGTCCCGGCCTGTTTGGCCCGGTTTGAAATGGCCGCCGCCTGGTCCGCCCCCGGCCGTTTTGAGAGCGGTGGCGCCGCCTGCTCCGGGCAGCTCGCCCTATGGTCTGTTTTGATTGGACGGTCAATTTTGAACAGTCGGAACGGGTCGCATCGATATAGTTGGTTGATCACCGCCCCGCCCTCGGCACATCCCGGTGACTGAGGGTTCTCCATGCTCTCGCCTGACCCATAGGTCACCTGCCATGCACGGCTCCGCTTCTGCGCTTCAAAGCCACTATCATTTCCGGGTTTTCACCAACAACGAACAATTGCACGAGTCCGATGCGCTGGTGTTCGATGACCTCGATGAGGTCTGGCATGAAGGCGCGATGACATCTCACGAGATCATCCGCACGCTGCTGGTCCGCATCGATCCCGGTCTAGATTGGCGGCTGGAAGTTTCCGATGATACCGGCAGGATGATCTACCGGTTCTCCTTCAAAGCCGAAAAATTTTAGCGCGGCGAGGCCGCAGTGGCGCAGGCGCGACATCGCGGCACCCATCGGGGCTGTTTCAACCGAGACTGCCGGCTACCTCGCCCGGCTCGTCGCGCACCGCCGCGGCCTGGCTTTATCGGGGACACGCCTGTTTCGCTCCGGCCGGCCGGTCGATGTTCAGGAAAGTCTATGTCGACAATCCAACTTTAGAGATGCATTATTGGTCATACCCGCATGTACCGCGGCCGGCCACCGCGAGCCGAGTATCCTCCCGCGCGATCTGGGAGATCGCCTTTGTCCGAAAAAGAACGTGACGACCCGCCCGGGAAAGTGGACTCCGGAACAGTTTTGCAGTTTCCCGATGTTGCGGCCAGACCGAGCCTGCAGGAGTGGGCCGCGCGACTGGCCGGAATCCGTCGCGCGGTCCGATACCGGGTGGAGGCTGCAGACCTAGGTCAACGCTCCAGGGAAGCCGCCGACGAAGTGCAGGTGAAAGCCTGCTTGATGGAAGCGCTCGCGCTGATTCAGCTCGCTGAGAACGAAGAATGGCTGCTCGGGCACGCCGAATTTGCCGCAGAAGCCAGGCTGCCGTGAGCTAACCTCGCTCGACTTCCCGCTTTCAACCCTGCGCTGCCTGTGATCCCCGCCTTCGGAAGAAAGCGCGGCGAGCCTAAAGGCGCCAAAATACTTCAATGGGTCGCGCGGATGGAATGCCGGTGCCACTGAATACGTTTCGCCTTTATTTTTGCACGAAATTGACACACATTTTGATCGACGTGCGAAACGACTTGGGCTAGCGGTATCATCCTGCTTTCGGCCACCATGAGGGTGCTGAGGGTATCGAAAATGCCCCCCAGCCATGGTCGTTGCTTTGCCGCGATTCTACTTCCACATCGTCGCCGACACGACCTTCCTCGATGAAGAAGGGACCAGCTTTGCCGATGGCAAGGCGGCGTTGCTGCACGCCAAGCGGCTGGCTGCCGAGCTGGCACAGGGCCTGAAACTGCAGGACGGCACGATCGTCGTCGAGGACGAAGACAGCGGCGAATTGTTCGAGGTCCCCCTGTCCGGCCTGTCGAGCTGATTGGCCACCGAGCGCGCGATCGGCAGGTCGAACCGGATACAGCGCCCCACCATGTCTCTTGCGAAAGTGCCAACATGGGTAGGCAGCGAAGTTTCTATCGACGAACCGCAGCGCCGACGATAACCTTGGGTTGCGTCTGTCCGGCAATCCGGTGATGGCGGGCAGTGCACCCGGCGAGCTGGCATTCATCAGACGCCTTGTTTTATTTCATTTTTTCGCCCGAAACGCTGGTCGCAGATAAAGCTGGGGCTATTTTTCTCGATGCCGGGAAGCCTCGCACCATCCCGCTGACACGCGCCAGCTACCGCCCGCCGGCTCGGTCGGGAACCGAACCGACATGATCGATGCTTCATTGTATGGTCACCGGCATGCCGACATATTTTTTCCATATCCGCCAAGGCAAATACGCCAGCTCGACCGCCGATGGCATCGAGCTCGCTGACGTCGATGCGGCGCGGCAGGAAGCGGCCATGATGTGCAGCGATATGGCCCGCGACATCGTCAGTGAACTCGACGAAAGCCCCGAGTGGCAAATGGAAGTCACGGACGCCAGCGGCAAGATAGTGTACCGGCTGACGCTGCTGGCCGAGGTGCTCGAGGACGGACAGAGATTCAGCGTTGTGTAGAGGGTTGATCGTTCGACGTGTTCACCGATGGCACCGCAGGTTCATCCATGACAGATTCAAACGGCACGCAAGGCAACGACCACGAATCCTATGCACAGTTTTGCCTAAAGCTCGCGGCCAGCACGCGTGACCGGGACGCGCGTGTAACTCTCCGCGAAATGGCCGCACAATGGCTTAAGCTGTGCGAGGGCAACGGCCATAGCAACGGCGGCTCCAACAGACGTGACGACAGCCAGGGGACCAAGCTCGGACGATAACGTCGCGCAAGCGAGCATCAATCGATTCACCCTTCGGCTTGCCATTCAACGCGCCCGCAAACGCTAGCCGTTGCGCCGAGCGGCGTTTGTTGTCAGCCTGACGCGCACAGGTCAACGAAAGGTCGCCGATGGTCCATCCCGCAGAGAAATTCCAGTTTGGCCGCGCCGTACACGAATATGCGCGCTGGCTGGCCGTCGCCGAGGACGAACGTTCGCCGGCACCGGCGTGGTGGTGGAGTCCCGCTTTTGCGGTGCGCGGTT
>NZ_JAQGJD010000324.1 GCF_028290785.1 Tardiphaga sp.
CGCCCAGGGTCGAGATGTTCGACCGCGGCATCAGCCAGGGCGACACGCCGCGGCTGTGGATCGACATGGTCGCCCATGTGGGGATGGGACGCGACAAGCGGATCTACCGCTTCGTCCAGGACACCCGCTTCGGTCGGGTGGTGCTCGCGGAATCGCATGATGTCGCGACGGTCGTGAAGGCCGTCACCGACTACATTGCTCGGCGCATGATCGAGCGCGAGCATGCGCTGGTCTCGGCTCCGGCGCCGGTGGTCGAGCAGAAACAGCGCGGCCGGTTCTGGCCGTTCGTGCTGGGCGTGATTGTCGGCGCGCTGGCGCTGTTCGGCGCGGCGCTATTCGTGGCGCTAAGAGCTCATTAAGGTTCACTGTCATTCCGGGGCGCGCGCAGCGCTAGCTGCGAGCGAACCCGGAATCCAGTAATGGCTGAACATCGCGGGATTCCGGGTCTGCACTCCAGCCGGCTTCGCCGCCTGAAGCGCATCCCGGAATGACAAGCGTTAGAGCAGTGTAGCGCACTGCAACTCTCGGACGTCCAGCCCGTCGCCAAATCCGCGCACCCGCTGCTCGCACCGCCACGCATCGTTCTCGCGCGTAATAGCAAACAGATTATACGCCGCCGCCGGCTTGTGCCCGTGAGCGATCGACGACGCCGAGGGGACGCCGACCGCGGGGATGCGGCCGATTGGGCCCTCGAACCACATGGTCGAATGAATGTGATCGTGGCCGTGCAGGATCAACTCGACGCCGTGGCGTTTCAGCACGGCCTGCAGCGCGTCCGAATCCGTCAGCCGCTTGTGCGAATGTTTTGAACGCAACGGGTGGTGGATCAGCAGTACGCGAAACAGTTGCTGGCCGGCCACCCCCGCCAGCAGGCGATCCAGTGCATCGATCTGCGTCTGCCCGAGCGTGCCGGTGGCCATGAACGGCGCGGTCGGCACCGCGGTGGAGACGCCGATCAGCGCCAGCGGTCCGCGGCGCTGCAGGAACGGAAAGTCGCCGGCGACCCCAGCGTCGCCGTGCATGTAGTCGCCGAAAGTATCGGCGAAGCGCTGCCGCGCGCCGCGCACATAGGCGTCGTGGTTGCCCGGCACCAGCGTGACATGGTCGGGCGGCCCTACGCTTTCCAGCCACGCGCGCGCCGGCGCGAACTCCGCCGCCAGCGCCAGGTTGACGAGGTCGCCGGTGACCGCGATGTGGTCGGGATGCTGCGCCCGCAGATCGGCAACGAGGGCATCGAGCACCTCGCGACGGTGGATGCGATGGCGGTTGCGGGTCCAGTTGAGATAGCCGAGCATGCGCTTGCCCAGCAATTCGCCGATATCTGGCGCGGGCAACGGTGGAATGTGCGGATCCGACAGATGCGCGAGGGTGAACGCCGTCATCGGGCCCGGCCGGCGCTTCGAGTCTCGATCAGTCTGATCACGTCCGCACCATCCCTGTGAAATCCTTCAATGTTTTGGCAAGGTGGGGGATGTTACGCAAGGATGCAGCCGCCAGCCAGATCAGGACGCCCGCCGCGATGACCCAACCGACGCTGCGGCAACGGCTCGAGCCGTATTTGCGAAAAGTCATCCACCTGTATTTCCGCTTTGCCCGCGGCATGACGCTTGGCGTCCGCGCCGTGGTGCTGGATGCCGACAACCGCGTCTTCCTGGTCCGCCATACCTATGTCAGCGGCTGGTACCTGCCCGGCGGCGGGGTCGAAGTCGGCCAGACGTTTCGCGAGGCGATGGCACGCGAACTGATCGAGGAGGGCCGTATCGAAGTGCTGGGCGAACCCGTGCTGCACGGCGTTTTCCTCAACAGCCACGTCTCGCCCCGCGACCATGTCGCGGTCTATATCGTCCGGCAGTTTCGTCAGGATCGCCCGCCCGACCCGAATCGCGAGATCGCCGAATCCGGCTTTTTCGCGCTGGATGCGCTGCCGCCGGACACCACCGAGGGCACACGGCTGCGGCTCGCCGAAGTGCTCGACGGCCGGCCGGTCATTGCCACCTGGCGCGGCTGATCGGTCCGGCGATGGACCGCAACGTCGCCAGATGCTATCCCGCCCCCGACATGACTGATCTCTCCCTGACCATTCTGGCGGAAACCGCCAACGACGCCCAGATCATCGAGCGGCTGCACGCCCGCACCTTCGGCCCCGGCCGCTACGTGCTGTCAGCCTACCGGTTGCGCGAGCACGTCAGCCACCTGCTGGCGCTGTCGTTCACCGCCCGGATCGGCACGCTGCTGGTCGGCTCGGTCCGGCAGTTGCCGATCTGCATCGGCGATACCCCGGCGCTGCTGCTCGGTCCGCTCACGGTGGAGCCGCCGTTCCGCAGCCGCGGCGTCGGCCGTGCACTGCTCGACCGTGCCATTGGCGACGCCCGCAAGCAGGGCAACCGGCTCATCGTGCTGGTCGGCGACGAACCCTATTACAGCCGCGTCGGCTTCAAGATGATTCCCAAGGGGACGGTGACCATGCCCGGTCCGGTCGATCAGAAGCGGTTGTTGGTGCTGGAACTGGTCGAAGGCGCATCGGACGGTATCGCCGGCGCGATTCGCCCGGACTGGAACGCGGCGAAGTAGTTCAAACTCTGACTTGTCCCGGACGCGGCGCAGCGCGTAGCGCTGCTCCGCAGAGCCGGGACCGTATCAGGCGCCAGCGCCCGCGACAGCCCCGGCTCTGCGATGCGATACTTCGTATCGCATCGCGTCCGGGGCAAGAGCCTGCAGCGTCAGAACTTCAAATTCGCAAACGCTCGCACGCTTGCGCCTGGCAATAGCACCTCGTCCTTGTTGTAGGACGACGCGCTGCGGATGTTCTCGTTGAGCAGGTTGTTGCCGACCAATCCGAGCGTCATCTCCTTCGCGCCGAAGGTGCGCGGATCCAGCTTGGTATTGTAGCTGATCTCGGCCTTCAGCAGGTTGTAGCCCGCGGTCGGCGTCTCGCCGATGGTGGCGATATCGTTCTGCGCAAAGGCGTGCAGCAGGTTGATGCGGGTCAGCCAGTTGCTGTCGCGCCAGAACAATCCGCCGCCGGCGCGCATCGGCGGGATGCGCGGCACGTTGCTGCCGTCCGAGAACGTGGCGCGGACCACGTCGAACTGGTCCTCGATGCCCCAGGTGCCGCCGTAGAAACGCCCGACGTCGAACTGGCTCTGGAATTCGGCGCCGAAGAAGGTGGCGTCGCGCTGCGAGTATACCGCCTGGCGGCCTTCATTGCCGGGATCGCCATTGCCGCACGACGCAAAATCCTCGCCGCACATCACGCCCGTGAGCCGGCGGTAGATGAAGTTGTCGAACTTGGTGTAGTAGGCGGTGGCTTCGAACCGCACCGGGCCGGTGGCCTTGCGCAGTCCGATCTCCACGGACTTCGCGGTCTCCAGCGTGAGGTTCGGGTTGCCGATGTCAAAAGTCGCGGTGGCGTCATGGGCGCCGCGCGAAAACAGCTCGGCGGGCTTCGGCGCGCGCTCGGTATATTGCCCGGTGATGGAGGCCACGAGTTCGCCCGGCAGCGCCTGGATCAGGCCGACGCTGCCGCTCATCGGCGTGTAGGACGGATTGCGCCCGATGCTGGTCTGCGCACTGCCGTCGGGCAGAAAGTCCGCCGGGAAGTCAGGCGTCGAGCCGCTCAACGCGACATGCTCGATCCGGCCGGCGACCTGCACCTTGGTGGTGTCGCTGAACTTCAGCTCGTTGAACACATAGCCGGCGATGCGCGAATTGTGGTTCGGATTCCACAGCCCGTTATACAGCGCGCCCGGATCGTCCGGGCTCGGCGCGGTCAATTCCTGATGGCCGCCCTGCAGGCCGAAGGCCGTCGTCACGGTAGCGAAGCGGGCGTTGAAGGGCATTAGCTGCACCTCGACGCGGGCTTCCTGCTCCTTGTTGGTGAAGGTCTGGCGCACGCCGTCGGTGGTCGGATCGTTGATGTCGGCGAGGCCGATCTCGTTGTGGCGATAGTCGGTGGCGCCGGCCCAGAACCGGATCGCCTCGATGGCCGCGGAATCCGGACGATACTCGCCCTTGGCCGTGATCTTGGTCTGATGCGCGTCGATCCGGGTCTGGTGATCGGCGCCGTCGATGCCGGGGATATGATACAGCGCGTCGTTCTGCGTGATGGCCGCGCCGATGAAGCCGCCGTCGAAAATGTAGGAACCACCGATCGAGGCGCCATCGGTCTGCGCTGCCGAATTCGGTTGTCGTTCGCTCACGCCACGCGCGGGATCGGCGAGATAGGGGTTGCCCGGGATGCTGTAGTCGGTGGCCTTGCGGCCGTAGACGTCGGCGTGAACCGCAAAATTGCCGCCGCCGGCGTCGAGCAGGATACCGCCGTCGATGCCGCGATCCGCCGAGCTGATCGAGGTGCGGGTTTCCGCCGTCATGCAGGACGGCTGGCCAAGGTTGGCAGCCGGCGCCTTCACCGCCATGCCATAAGTCTGGAACGGCGCCACGGCGCAGGACGGCAGCGCGTCGGGAATCCGGTTGTTGGAGGCCGACACCACGCCGCCGATCGAGGTCGATCCGTAACGCAAGGCGGCGGGGCCGCGCACCACTTCGATCTGGTTGGTGGCCAAGGGATCGACCGGGACGAAATGGTCCTCGCCGAGATCAGACGCGCCGCCGGCGCTCATGCCGTTTTCGACGATGCCGACGCGGTTGACGTCGAGGCCGCGGATGATCGGCCGGCTCGAGGCGCCCGGCGCAAAGCTGGAGCCGGTGATGCCGGGCTTGGCGAACAACAGGTCGCCCAGCGTCGCGCCGCCGGCGCGGACGATTTCCTCATGCGGCACCACGGTGACGGTAGCGAACTGGTCGGTCACGATCGGCGTCACGCCCTGCTGCGGCGCCGGGGCTGCGGCGGTTTGTGGCGGCGGCGTGCCGGCGTTGCGGCCGGGTGTGGCGCGGGAGAGGCGGGCGGGCGTGCGGGACGGCGCGGGCTTTCGTCGCACGATGGGGCTTGGCGCGGTCACGGAAATCGCCGGCAGTTCGGTGGGCGCCGCGGTTTGCGAGAAAGCCGACTGGCTAAAAACGACAAGGGCGGAGCCGCCGAGCAGCACGGCGCGGGTGTAACGGAAGGGCATGGTTGTATCCTGACTGGACCGGCGGCGACCCTGATGCGGGTCGCTTCGAACCGGGACCTGCGCGGAGCAGGTCGAATGTTTGGGAGCCGCTGCGGGAGGCAGCGATCAGCAAGCAATCGATGTCAGGAGAGCGGAGGCGCGCGCGGCTGGAACGCGACGTTGAAGGCGTCGAGATGGAAAAACTCGGCACGGGTGACGCGATAGAGAAATTCCGCGGCCTGGGGCAGTTGCAGCACCGGCGGCGTGGCGAGCAGCACCGCGCTCGCTTGCGCCATGACGGCGCAGATCGCGCAGCTATCGGCGGGATGCGGGTGCGGCGCGTGGTGGGGACTCGCCGGGAGCTGGACCGACTCGATGGTCGAATCGACCGATGCCGCCTGCGCGTTGTCGGCGTGAAAGTGCCCGAACGACAGCACCATCTGGATCGCCAGCGCCAACAGCGCCAGCCGCGATCCCGTCTGAATATGTGTGCGAAACCACTTCATGCCGACCCAAGCCTCCATCGGGCGGGAAGCGATCTTCGCCGCGGCCGATGTTATAATATAACATCGCGCGGGAGGGGCGGAGTGTCAACGGCTGGCGAACGGGCGAGCGCCCGCGTCCGTCCATAGCCGCGGGGCTGTGTGATTATCGCCACGCTACCACACACTCTCCCTCATCCTGAGGAGCGGCCTCTTGGCCGCGTCTCGAAGGATGGCGGCACACGCCATGGTTCGAGACGCGCGCAAGGGCGCGCTCCTCACCATGAGATGGAGTGTGGGCGAAGCCGCGTGCGCGAGCAGCCTTAGCGGCTCTCCCGCAGCCACGTCGCCGCAAAGGCCCCCAACAGCAGCAGCAATCCGATCAGTCCGGCGAACATAGGCAGCACGCCGACGCCGCGGACCACGCTGGCGTCGCGCATGTGGACGCCCATCCAGCCGTCGCCGCGGAAGATCGTGGAGGCGCGGATCGGCACGATGCGCGGCACCTCGACGCCGTTGCCCTCGTTGATGCGGCGGGCGTCGCCGCCGGTGGCCTGAGCCAGCGGGCGCAACGTCTCTGTGGTCGAGGTGACTTCCGAAAACTCCTTCGGGTTGATCGGGCCGACATTGATCAGCGCCTTCAGCGTGCCGTCGGTGGCCTGCCACAGGCCAAGTTCGTCGGCCGGGGTGGCGGCGCGCCACAGGCCGGGCTCGCCGGCGGCCAGCGTGAGTTCGCGGGTCTTGCCGGACGGTGAGGTGACGGTGACCGGCGCCACGGTGTCGCCCATGGTCTGGCGCTGTACCACCAGATCCTTGCCGGCGCTCGAGAGCTTCAGCGCTTCCTCGTCGAGGTCCGGCTGCTTCATCAGCCAGTGCGACATCCGTCTGAGAAGATCGAGATGCGGCCCGCCGCCCTCATAGCCCCTGGCCCACAGCCAGATGTGATCCGACAGCAGCAATGCGACGCGGCCTTCGCCGGATCGCGACAGCAGCAGCAACGGCTTGCCGTCGGCGCCGGTCATCACCGGCGGCGTCGTGGTGTTGCGGGTCTCCACGGTGCGGAAGAAGCGGCTCCACTTCGGCGGCTCCGACGCGCCGCCTTCGAGGCCGCGGGTGACCGGATGGCGTTTGCCGACGTCGCTGAGATGCGCATAGAACGGCTTTTCGGTAACGCCGACCGGCTCGGCCGGCAGCACCGAATCCAGCGGCGTGCGCCAGATTGACGTGGTAGAGGCGTAGTCCGGCCCGGCCGACACCAGCACGGCGCCGCCGGCGCGCACATAGCGCGCGATATTGTCGAAATAGGCGATCGGCAGCACGCCCTGGCGGGCGTAGCGATCGAAGATGATCAACTGGAATTCGTTGATCTTCTGCTGGAACAGCTCGCGGGTCGGAAACGCGATCAGCGACAGTTCGTTGATCGGCGTGCCGTCCTGCTTTTCCGGCGGTCGCAGGATGGTGAAATGCACAAGGTCGATGGAGGCGTCGGACTTCAACAGGTTGCGCCAGGTGCGCTCGCCGGAATGCGGCTCGCCGGACACCAGCAGCACGCGCAGCTTATCGCGCACGCCGTCGATGGCCACCACGGCGCGGTTGTTGACCAGCGTCAGTTCGTTCTCCAGCGGCGAGGCCTCGATCTCGACGATGTTCGGCCCGGCATGCTTGATGTCGATATCGATACTGACGGTCTGGCCGCTCAATACCGTGCGCTCGTTGATGGTGTCGCCGTCGCGGCGGATCACCACCCGGGCACGCTCGCCCGTGACGCCCTGGTCGTCGAGCCGAAAGGTGACCTTCTGCGACTGCCCGACGATGCCGAAGCGCGGCGCGGCGGTAACGGCGATGCGGCGGTCGCGCTCGTCCTTGCGGCCGGTGATCAGCGCATGTACCGGCGCGGTGAAGCCGAGCGCGGCCATGTTGGCCGGAATGTCGTGGACGCGGCCGTCGGTGATCAGGAAGGCGCCGGCGACGCGGTCGGTCGGCACGTCGGACAACGCGGAGGACAGCGCGCCGAACAATTTTGTGCCGTCGGTCTCGCCGTCAGCCTGGCCGGCCTCGACGACGCGAACTTCGAGGCCTTTGACCTGCTTCAGCCGATCGACGAGCTGCTTCTGCGCCTCGGCGGTTTCGTTGCTGCGTTGGCCAAAATTCTGGCTTGGGCTCTTGTCGATCACGACCGCCGCCACCGAGGTCAGCGGTTCGCGCTCCTCCCGGGTGAACGAAGGATTGGCCAGCGCCAGCAGGATCAGCGCCAACGCCGCCACACGCACCAGCGCGCCGCGAGGCTTGCCAATCAGCAGCACGATGCCGATGACTACGATGGCCGCGAGCGCGACCCACAGGAATAGCGTCGGGATGAGCGGTGTGAAAACGATGCCGTATTGCATTACGCGATGCCCTTCGGCCCGACGACACATTCAACCGTCATCATGAGGTGCAGGCGCTTGCGCGCCTCGAAGGATGCATGTTCAGCGCGCGCGGCCGCCGTCCTTCGAGGCTCGCTGCGCTCGCTCCTCAGGATGACGGCCTCTGTGAAATTCTTGCGCATCATTGCCCCAGCCGTTCGATCAGCGCGGGCGCATGCACCTGGTCGGCCTTGTAGTTGCCGGTCAGCGTGTACATCACGATGTTGACGCCGGCGCGGAAGGCGAATTCGCGCTGGCGCGGTTCGCCGGGCGTCAGCGGCAGCATCGGCTGGCCGTCGGGCCGCATCGCCCAGGCGCCAGCGAGATCGTTCGAGGTGATGATGATCGGCGACACGCCGTCGCCGCCGCGGGCCGGGCGCGAGGCGGCGTCATCGCCGTCGTCGCGCGGCAGCGTCTCGACCCAGGTCGGTCCGGAGTTGAAGCGGCCCGGGAAGTCGCGCAGCAGATAGAACGTCTTGGTCAGCACGTGTTCGCGCGGCACCGGCTCCAGCTCGGGCACGTCGAGCGACGACAGAATGTTGCGCAAGGTCAGCATGCCCGGCGTCTGCGACTCGCCGTTCGGTCCGGGCGGCGCCTCGATGGCGTCGCGGGTGTCGAACAAAACGGTGCCGCCCTGTTTCATGTAGGCGTCGATGCGGTTGATGGCGTCCTGCGGCGGCTTGGCGGCGCCGGGAATGATCGGCCAGTAGATCAGCGGGAAGAACGACAGCTCGTCTCTGGCCGGATCGATGCCGACCGGCTCGCCGGCTTCCAGCGCGGTGCGCTGCGCCAGAAACAGCGTCAATCCCGTCAGGCCGGATTTGACGATGGAGTCGACGTCGGCATTGCCCGTGATGACGTAAGCGAGGCGCGTCTGCGCGACGGCCTTGATGGCGAAGTCGTCGGAGGCCGCATCCGCGCGCGCCGGCGAGTACGATCCCGTTACGGTGCCCAGTGCGAGCATGATCGCCAGCGCCGCCGGCACCGTGCGCCGCCGCAGCAGCGCGGCCATGCCGCCGCCGAGCAGCGCCACGATGACGGCATCGATCAGGAACAGCAGCAGCGCGGTGGACAGCAGGATGCCGCGCAGGTCGCGAGGTTCGGCATTGGTGTAGCTGGCGTGGCGCGCCTTCAGCGCCGACGTATCGAGCGGCGCAATGCGGTCGGCGGCGGCCAGTGCGTTGACGGCGAGCGGGCCGTCGGCAGGGCCGTAGAAGCCGGGCGGATGGTCGAGGCCGGCGCGGTCGCGGAAATCGGCGGGCAGCGGCTTGGCCGTCGAGGGCGGCGGGCCGAACGCACCAAAGCCGTCGAGCGTGCGCAGCGGCGCCACTGTCTCGGCGCCGGTCTCGCCGGCGACGCCCGCGCCGGGCGTTGAGGTATAGCCGGACATATCGACAATTCGTCTGAGCATCTCGACGAAGGTGCCAGACAATGGCAGGTCGGACCAGCGCATGTCGGCACTGACGTGGAACAGCGTGACCAGTCCCTTGCCGCGGCGCTCGCCGGTGACCAGCGGCGTGCCATCGACCAGCGAGGCCCAGGTCCGGCTTGCCAGAGCGGCGTCGGGCTCGGCCAGCACCTGCCGGGTGATGGTGATGTCCTGCGGCACCGGCAGGCCGGCAAATGGGCCGTCGGCGGTGAAAGACGCTAGATGCTGCGGCTTTTCCCAGGTCAGGCTGCCGCCGAGGCTGCGGCCGCCGCGGCGCAGTTTCACCGGCACCAGATCGTCATCGCCTTGCGCCAGCCGCGGTCCGGCGAAGCGCACCAGCACGCCGCCCTGTTCGATCCAGGCGTTAATGCGCTCACGGATTTCCGGCGACAGCGTGCCGACATCGGCGAGCACGATCATCGGCAGCTTCTGGTCCAGAAATTGGGTGATGGCCTGCTGCGGCGCGCCGCGGTCACCGAGCCGCACGTCGGCGAACGGCGCCAGCGCGCGGGTGAGATAAAAGGTCGAGGCGAGCAGCGGTTGCGCGGTGTCGCTGGTTGCGCCGGACACGATGCCGATGGCGCGGCGGCGCCAGCGCTTGTCGAGAAGTTGAACCGCGCCGGCAGAACGCTCGCCCGCGATTTCCAGCCGCGCGATGTCGTTGCGCAATTCCACCGGCAGGTCGAACGAGGCTTCGGTCTCGCGGTCGGCCGGCGCGAAACTGAACGGCGCTTCGCCAATCGGCGAGCCCTTCTGGTCGAGCCCGCGCACCACGCCCGTATCGATGCCGCCGCCGGAGGCGCGCAGCACCTTCACCGTCATCTTCGCCGCGGCATTTTCGGCCGCGACCAAAGCATGGGCGGGCGCCGCGCCGCCGTCATAGATGGTCAGCGCGCGGTCGCCGATGGTTTTGCTCAGGCCTTGCGTGAATTCGCTGCCGCGGCCGGTATCGACGCCGTCGGACAGCCACACCAGCTCGCTGTCGCCGGTGGCTTTCAGGAAGCGCTCCAGCGCCGGCAGCGTCTCGACGCGCTCGATGGCATAGGGCTTTGGAGACAACTGACGCAGCGCCACGCGCGCGGTGCCGCCCGGCAAAATGGTGATGTCGCGGGTCGGCTCCGACAGCGGCACCAGGGCGACGCCGCGGCGATCGCTATCGGCATTGGCGATCAACTCGTCGGCGGCCTTGATCCGTGCATCCCAGGATGAGGCGGCCGACCAGCCGTCATCGAGCAGGATCACCAAAGGCGCCTTGCTGGCGGTGGCGCCGGTTTGTGGATTCCAGATCGGACCGGCGGCGGCGAAAATGATCAGGGCCGCGGCCAGCAGGCGCAGCAGCGTCAGCCACCACGGCGAACGCGACGGGGTCTCTTCCTTTGGAGCGATCTCGAACAGCAGCCTTGTCGGCGGAAACGCGACGCGCTGCGGCCGCGGCGGCATCACCCGCAGCAGCCACCACAGCACCGGCAGGCTGACGAGGCCGAGCAGCAGCAACGGTTCGGCGAAGGCGAGGGGGAAAGCGCCCATCATGCTGAACGTCCCGCCTTGACTGTGATGCCGCCTCCGGCGGATTTGCTGACCATCATCCCGCCGTGCAGGAACAATAGTAGCTCCGCGGCGGACCGCGTGGTGGTATGGGTCGAAAAGAGCCAGCCGAGCTTGCCGGTCTCGGCGCGGATCTCGTCGCGATGGGCGGCGACCCGCGCAGTGTAGTCGACGGCCCATTTCTCGGCGCGACCGGCGGTGATCATGTTGCCGCTTTCCGGCTCGATGAACTCGACGCGGCCGGAATAGGGGAAGCTCTCTTCCGCGGGATCGACGATCTGCACCAGCGTGCCATGCGCGCCGTTGGAAGACAGGGCGGCGAGCATGGTCTTGATCTCGGAAATCGGCGACCAGAAATCGCCCAGCACGACGATTTCGGCCAGCGCGGAAGGCACGAAGGTCGGCGGCAGGCTGTCGCGGGTCGCTGTGTCATGCAGCATTGCCTGAGCCATCTTGTCGATCACGCTGCGGCTGGCGGTGGGGTTCATCAGGCCTGGCACGCCGACGCGCTCGCCGCCGGCCACCAGCAGTTCGGCCAGCGCGAAGGTGACGATCAGCGCGCGCTCCAGCTTGCTGTTCAGCGCGCCCTTCGACGCGAACGCCATCGACAGCGAGCGGTCCGGCCACAGCCACACGGTATGCGCGGCCTCCCACTCCTGCTCGCGGACATACAGATGGTCGTCGCGCGCCGAGCGGCGCCAGTCGACGTTCTGCGATGGCTCGCCGGACACGAAGCGGCGGTACTGCCAGAAGCTTTCGCCATGGCCGGCGCGGCGACGGCCGTGCAACCCATGGATCACGGTGGCGGCGATGCGACGGGCCTCCAGCACCAGGCGCGGCAATGACGCCGCAAGCGAACGGCTTTCGCCATCGGCGCGGCGGACTGCAAGAATCTCCTGGGTGGCGTGGTCCGGCGCTGCGGCCATCAACTGATCCGCGACTTGAGCTGACGGATCACGTCGGGAATGGTGCGGCCCTCGGCGCGCGCCGAGAAGGTCAGCGCCATGCGGTGCTTGAGGATCGGCTCGGCGAGATCGAGCACGTCGTCGATCGACGGCGCGAGGCGGCCGTCGAGCAGCGCCTTGGCGCGCACTGCGAGCATCAAGGACTGGCTGGCGCGCGGGCCGGGGCCCCACGCGATCAGCTTCGAGGCATCGCCGGCATCCGGGCCGGGGCGCGCCGAGCGCACCAACGTCAGGATCGCCTCGACCACGCTATCGCCGACCGGCAAACGTCGCACCAGCCGCTGCGCGGTAATCAACACGTCGGAGGTGATCGCGGCTTTCGCGATGGTCTCGTCGGCGCCGGTGGTCTCGAACAGGATGCGGCGCTCGGCGTCGCGGTCGGGATAATCGACGTCGATTTCCATCAGGAAGCGGTCGAGCTGCGCTTCCGGCAGCGGATAGGTGCCTTCCTGTTCCAGCGGGTTCTGCGTCGCCAGCACATGGAACGGCTTCGGCAAATCGTGCCGCGCGCCGGCCACTGTGATGTGCTGCTCCTGCATCGCCTGCAGCAGCGCGGATTGCGTGCGCGGGCTGGCGCGGTTGATCTCGTCGGCCATCAGCAACTGCGCGAACACGGGACCGGCGATGAAGCGGAACGAACGCTTGCCGGCCACACTCTCGTCGAGCACTTCGGCGCCGAGAATATCGGAGGGCATCAAATCCGGTGTGAACTGGATGCGCTTGGCATCGAGGCCGAGGGTGACGCCGAGGGTTTCGACCAGCTTGGTCTTGGCGAGGCCGGGAACGCCGATCAGCAGCGCGTGGCCGCCGGACAGGATCGTCACCAGCGTATTCTCGACGACTTTCTCCTGGCCGAAGATGACGGTGGAGATCGCCTCCTTGGCGGCACGCATCTGGCCAGCGACCTGCTCGGCCGAGCGGACAATCACGTCTTCGAGTTTCTCGACACTGTCTGCGCCAGCCATCGTCAGCTCCTTCGTGTAAACGCCGCCTGCGGGCGTCGTCATGCCATGAACCTCATGCTAATCTGTAGCGAAGGTCATGGTTTTGTTGAATTAAACTATCCCCACCTTATTACGATGCGGGCTATGAACTGCATCACGGTATGGCGATTTGGACAGAACGCCACATGGCTTGGGGACGTGCACCAATCGTGCCAGATCGATACGACAAACTCAGGGATAACCATGGCGAAGCAAGGGCAGATCGCGACCAGCGGCCTCGATGGGTTGACCACCGCCGCCAAGGACGCCGCTGCCGGCGGTAAAGCCAAGGGGCTGCCGCCGGTGCATTTGTGGAATCCGCCGTTCTGCGGCGATCTCGACATGCGAATTGCCAGTGACGGCACCTGGTTTTACCTAGGGACGCCGATCGGCCGGCCAGCACTGGTGCGGCTGTTCTCCACCATTCTGAAGCGGGAGGACGGCAAGCACTTTCTCGTGACCCCGGTCGAGAAGGTCGGCATCGTCGTCGACGACGCCCCGTTTCTCGCGGTCGAGATGCTCAAGGAGCAGGATTCGCGCGGCTCCGTGCTGCGCTTTCGCACCAATGTCGATGACTGGGTCGATTGCGATGCCGATCACCGGCTGCGATTCGAGGTAGCGGACGATGGTGGACTGATGCCCTACCTGCATGTCCGCGCCGATTTGTGGGCCAAGGTGACGCGGGCGCTCTATTACGATCTGGTTGACATGGGCGAGGAGCGGGTGGTCGATGGTAAGCCGATGTTCGGCATCGTCTCCGCCGGGGAATTCTTTGCCATGGCGGACGCGGAGCAGATGAGGGAAGCGCCTTGAACGGGCCGATGCTGAAGACGGATGCGGCCGCCGCGAATATCGGCTCTGGCGAATTTTTCAAGCGGGCCCACGCGCGGCTGAATTTTGTCGTGCCTGAAGGTCTCGCCGACGCCAGCATCGTGCCGATGTCCGGCGATGCAGGTAACGACCGCATGCTACAGATCGTTGCCACCGAGCGTCCGATCCGTCCCGCGGCGGTGCTGATTGCGGTGATCGAACACGAGCATCCCACCGTGCTGCTGACGCAACGTGCCGCGCATCTCAACGACCATGCCGGGCAGATCTCGTTTCCGGGCGGCAAGATCGACGCGTCAGACGCCTCGCCGCTCGATGCTGCCTTGCGCGAGGCGGAGGAGGAGGTCGGCCTCGATCGCTCGTTCGTCGAGCCGATCGGCTATCTCGATCTCTACGGCACCGCCTTCGGCTTTCGCATCCTGCCGACGGTGGCGCGGGTCAAGCCCGGCTTCACGCTCGCGATCAACGAGAACGAAGTCGAAAGCGCTTTCGAGGTGCCGCTGGCGTTCCTGATGGACCCCGCCAACCATCAGCTGCACAGCAAGGAATTCCGCGGCATCGAGCGTTCCTATTATGCGATGCCGTTTGCCGAACGCTACATCTGGGGCGCGACCGCGGGAATCCTGCGCGTATTGTATGAACGGATTTGCCTGCCATGATCCGGCCGGTCTTCACTGAAATCGGCATCTTTCTGATTCCGTTCGCGCTCTATGCGCTGTTCCTGCTCGCCAGCAACAGCGGCGTAACGGTGCAATCGTCCTGGCCGCTGCATGTGCTCGGCCGGCTGGCGATCGCTGCCCTGCTGCTGGTGGTCCTCAGCCTGGTGCTGCTGGCGCAATTCTCCGGCGCGCCGCCGAGTTCGACCTACATTCCCGCGCACATCGAGAACGGGCGGCTAGTTCCCGGAGTCGAGAAATGAGCGACGTGCGCGTGCTCGACGATGCGCCGTGGCTGACCTCCGGCCCCGCGGCAAAAGTGCTGGCACTGCTCAACGGCGATGGCGAGGAAGCCCGTGTGATCGGTGGCGCGGTGCGCAATACGCTGATGCGGGTGCCTGTGGGCGATCTCGATATCGCCACCACCGCATTACCCGACGAAGTCGTGCGCCGCGCCAAAGCCGTCGGCATCAAGAGCGTGCCGACCGGCATCGAGCATGGCACGGTCACGCTGGTGGTGGACGGCCATCCGTTCGAGGTCACCACGCTGCGCGAGGACGTCGAGACCTTCGGCCGCAAGGCCAAAGTCGCATTCGGCCGCGACTGGGCGCGCGACGCCGAGCGCCGCGACTTCACCATCAACGGGCTTTCGGTGTCGGCCGACGGCGTCGTGCACGATCATGTCGGCGGGCTCATCGACGTCGAGCGCAGGCGCGTGCGCTTCATCGGCGATCCCGACCGCCGCATTGCCGAGGATTATCTGCGCGTGCTGCGGTTCTTCCGCATCCACGCCGCCTATGGCGCCGGCGAACCGGACCGCGACGGTTATCTGGCCTGCATCCGCGGCCGCATCGGCCTTGCCGGCCTGTCCGCCGAGCGGGTCCGGATGGAAATGCTGAAGCTGCTGGTCGCGGAAGGCGCGCTCGCGGCCGTGGTGGCGATGGTGGATGGCGGCTTGCTGCTGCAGATCTTCGGTGGCGTCCCCTATACAGGTCCGCTGGCGGCGATGATCGCGGCGGAAGCGGCGCTTGGACGAAGGCCCGACGCGGTGCTGCGGCTCGGCGCGCTCGGCGTCGCCGTCACCGAAGATGCCAAGCGGCTGGCGCAGCGGCTGCGGCTCACCAATGCGGAGGCCAAGGCGCTGGACTCCATGGGCCATCGCTGGTGGCGTCTCGCGGGCATGGACGAGGCGATTGCGCGGCGCCGGTTGTACCGGCTCGGCGTCGATCGCTACCGCAATCGGATGATGCTGGCCTGGACGCGGGCCGGGCTCGGCGCCGATCCGCAGCCATGGCGGACGCTGGTGACATTGCCGGACCGTTGGCAAGCGCCGGTGTTTCCGCTCAAGGCGGCGGATTTCATGGCGCGCGGCATTGCCAAGGGACCGGGGCTCGGCCACGTCATCGCGCTGGCGGAGGATGCCTGGCTGGCCCAGGATTTTCCGCTGGAGCCGGAGGCCGTGCAGGCGATCGCGGATCAGATCGTGGCGCGGTTCGGCAGCGAGCAGCGATCAGGCGATTAGCAGCCTTCGCCGGTTCTTCGCTTGAGTTGGCAGCCCGTGGCGCCGACGTTAAGCCGCATCCTGGCGCGAACGACGGGATCGTGACGGCTCGTGCAGGCTGGCAATTGGCGCCGGCCGACCGAGCAGGTAGCCCTGAGCGTAATTGACCCCGAGCGTTCTCAGCATCTCGAGTTGTTCGGGCGTCTCCACGCCTTCAGCGGTGACCGACATGTCCAGACCGCATGCGAGCGTCACAACCGACGATATGATCGCCGAACTCTTCTGGCGCTTGTTCAAACTACCGATGAACGACTTGTCGATCTTGATCTTGTCGAATGGGAATGCCGTCAGGCAGCTGAGGGACGAATATCCCGTGCCGAAGTCGTCAAGGGCCAGTGAAATTCCGATGCTCTTGAGTTTCTCCATGAAAGCATGATTTTCGTCCGCTCGTTCCAGCAGGACGGATTCAGTGAGCTCAAGTTCCAGCCGCTCCGGCGGCAAGCCCGAATTCCGCAGTGCGGACTGGACGACATCGAACAGCTCGGCCTGCTTGAACTGCACCGGCGACAGGTTCACGGCGACCCTGACGTCTGCCGGCCAAAATGTCGCGTCGTCGCAGGCTTGCCTGAGCACCCATTCGCCAAGCGGGACAATGAGCCCGGTCTCCTCGGCCAGCGGGATGAACTGGTCGGGTGGGATCAGTCCTCTGGTCGGATGGCGCCAGCGGACGAGAGCTTCCATGCCTCTCCGATCGCCGGTCTGGACGTCGAAGAACGGCTGGTAATGCACCTCGAACTGGCACATCGCGATGGCGTCCCGCAAGTCACTTTCCAGGGTGTTGCGCGCCTCCAGCTCCGCGCACATTGCTTCATCATAGAGGGTCAGGCAATTCCGGCCCGCCGACTTCGATCGATACAGCGCAAGGTCGGCCTTTTTCAGCAGCTGCGCTTCATCGTTGCCGTGCTCCGGCGCCATCGCAATCCCTATACTGGTGCCGATTTCCACGCGATGCCCCTGGACCAGGAACGGCGCGGCGATGAGTTTCGAAATTCGGTTCGCCAGATCGATCGAGCCGGCTTTCTGATCGTTGCGGCCCGGTTGAATGATGGCGAATTCGTCGCCTCCAAAACGCGCCAGCACGTCGGTGCCCCGCAGCGTGGATCTCAGGCGATCCGCCACCTGCCGAAGCAAGGCGTCGCCGGCGGCGTGACCAAGCGAGTCGTTGACGTTCTTGAACCGATCGAGATCGAGCATGAGGATTGAAAACGTCCCCTTGCGACCGCGACCGTGCGAGTTGAGCGCTTCCAGCTGTTCGAGGAAATACGCCCTATTCGGAACTCCGGTCAGGATGTCGGTCTGCGCGATTTCCAGAACGCGCCGGTTCGCCAGTGCGAGCTGACGCGAGTTGCGGCTTGCGAGACTGAGATACACGGCGAGGAATATCGTGATGACGATGCCGGCCGCGAGTACGGTCAGGGAGCGGTCGTAGTGCGTGATCAGTCGGCCATTGACGGCAGGGGTGGCCTGTACCGGCCAGCTGGTGTCACCGATCCTGAGCGTGCCCGCCCACTCCTGGCCCTTTGCAAAGGTCGATCTCGATCGAGGTATCTGGCGCTCCGAGGCAAAATCGGGAAGCGGTAGATCTTTCCGTCCCGCGATGTGGTTCGTGCCGGGCGCATAGACGCTGACGTCAATAGCGGGAGTCGCCGCTGTCGCGGTGCGGATCGTCTGCAGCAGTTGCGGCAGATTGAATATCCCGACGACAAAACCGGCCAGATTGCGCCGCCGATCGACAGCGGTGGTGCGCGAAGTGCCTTTCACATACACCGGTAAGCAGATCATCACGGCGAAGCTGCGGATTCCGTTTTTCACTTCGTATAGTTGTGCGCGCAACGCCGTGATCTGATCATTGTCCCGTGCCCGCTCCAACAGAGCCCGGCGCGCCGGGTCCGTCGAATAATCCAGCCCGTAAACCCTGGAGGTCTTTGGTTCGTTGGAAAAGAAGACCGGGAAATATTCGTTGCTCTGGGGGGCCGTCGCAATGCTGCCGTCCGCACCGAGCGATTTGATCTGGTAGCCCGAAACTCCATCGCTGATCGCGGCAGCCTCGTATTCCGCTCGTTCTTTTCGGTTAATCTTGGGAATCCAGCCGATACGAAGGATGCCCCGATGCTGTTCGAACAGGCGCGCGCTAAACGTTTCGAACTCGCTACGGGTAATTTCCTCGTTGGAGGATTCGAACAGCGCGCGCAGAGCAACCAGCCGGCTGGTGTACTCGTTCATGCCGTTTTGCAGGATGATCGCCTGGGTCTCGGCCACGCCCTCGAACTCAACTTTGGCAACCCGCTCTTCCCACTGGGCTATCGCATAGGCGGCGGCCAGCGACAGAAGAACGCCAACGGCAGCCGCGACCAGCGCTGGCCGGTATATCCCTGACTGCGCTCCGGAGATTCTCCGCCGCTCGATCTGGTCTCCCCGGCTATCGCTGTGCTGGTCTTGGTCGCTCATCGTCGTCTTTCGTTCGATCCGCAAAGCGGCCGCCGAACCGCGGCCCCGCCATCGGCGAATGATCGGCCATAGAATTGAAACAAATGCTCAAATGTCGCGAGAAATGCAGCTTAGTTCGGACGGTTCGGTTAACGAATCCAGTGCGATCGGTAGTGGGCAACCTTCTTGGCTGCATGGGCATGGGTAGTTCCCGGAAGCATCGATAAAGCGTCGAAGGATTAGCGAGCTTTTCATATCGCGACGATATGGTGCCCCCCGCCGTGGATGACTTCTTCATCCCGCAGGAATGTTGCCATGCGCCGACTGCACCGTAGGATTGTTATCAGCCTGTTCATCTGGTTCGCCGTCGCGAATCCGCTTCATGCCGAGGCCGGCGAGATTGGTGTCAGTTCTGACTCGATCCTGTTCGGTCAGGCGGCTGTGCTCGCGGGGCCGTCGTCGGCACTCGGCCAGGGCATGCGGCAAGGGATCCTCGCGGCCTTTGCGGAGATCAACGCCAAGGGCGGCATTCATGGTCGCAAGCTCAAGCTGGTCAGCCGGGACGATGGCTACGATCCCGACCGCTCGATTGCGCAGACCAAAAAGCTGATCGAAGAGGATCGGGTCTTCGCGCTGATCGGCGCCGTGGGCACGCCGACGGCGACCGCCACCGTTCCCATTTCAGCAGCCGCGAATGTCCCCTTCATTGGCCCCTTCACTGGAGCTGAATTCCTCCGCGCGCCGGAGTTATCCAACGTCGTCAATATCCGCGCGAGCTACGGAGCCGAGGCTGAGGCCTGGATCAAGCACCTGACCGAAGATCTTCATTTCAAAAATATCGCGATATTCTATCAGGACGATTCCTTCGGCCGCGATGGGCTGGCCGGGGTCAAGCGCGCCCTGGAAAAACGCGGCATGGAGCTGAGCGCCGAAGGCACGTTCGAGCGCAATACCAAAGCCGTCAGCGGCGCCCTGCGTACGCTCAAACGCGCGGAGCCGGAGGCGGTCGTCATGGTCGGAACGTACGGGCCCTGCGCCGAGTTCATCAAGCTCGCACACAAGGGCGGCTTCAACCCGACTTTCGTCAATATCTCTTTCGTCGGCGCCAACGCGCTGGCGAGAGAGCTCGGTGCGGAGGGCAACGGCGTTATCGTTTCGCAGGTCGTGCCTTTTCCATGGGATGCTTCGGTGAAGGTCGTCGCCGAATATCAGGCCGCCGCAAAAGCGCTCGATCCCGATCTGAAGCCGGAATTTGTGTCGCTGGAGGGATATCTTTCCGGCCGCCTGGTGGCGGCGGCTCTGGAAATGAGCGGGCCGAACCCGACGCGCGCGGGCTTGCTGCAGCTCATCAACAGCATCGGCCGATTCGACATCAGCGGAAACATCATGACGTTCGGGCCGCAGACGCACGACGCCCCGGCCAAGGTTTTTCTTACCGTCATTCAGCCGGATGGCTCGTTCAAGGCAGTTGAGAAATTGTGAGTGAAGATCGACTGCGCTTCGGCCGTCTATGGAGTTCACGCCCTGAGCTGGGGTAAGGGGAGTCGAGAACTCTCTGGTTGCCCCTCAACCGAAGGCTGATATTACCGCAATCCGACCTCTCCCCGCGCAAGCGGAGAGAGGCGGGTTCGCGGAAGCGAGGATCAATCCTCGTCTTCTTCTTCCTCTTCGTCGTCCGATGCGAGCAGCGCCAGTTCGAGCACGGCCAGCGGCAGCGTCTCGCGGAACAGGTCGCCTTCGTCGCCCATCCACACGCAGACCACCGAGTCGCCGTTGACTTCGGCCACGGTCATCGGATGACCGCCTGATTTCAGCATGGCGACGTCGCCTGATTTCAATTCCATCTTCGTATCCTTAAGGGGTTGATGCGAGCCGACGTCTTATCGCCCTGTCATGACAGGGCGATCACAGAAGCAGCGGCGCAAGGGTCGGCTTCTACGCCTGTCCGAGCGATTTAGCGAGGCTGTCGCTGAGCCCGACGCTGTTTAGTGCGGGCGGTAGCGCAGGGCGCTGAAACGGCGCGGCGGCCGCGGCGATCGCCGCGCGGGTGCCGACTTCCACCGAGCACAGCACGGGCACCGGTACATTCGGTTGTATTCGTGCCGCGAGGCCGGCCAGCGCGGCGCCGCCCAGGATCACGACCTCGGCGCCATCGTTCGTCGCGCAGGCGGTGCATGCGGCAGCAAGCTGCGCCAGTGCGGCGTCGGGATTTTCGGCAATCTCGCCGCCGGTCGGCGCGATGGCGCGTACCGCGGCGAGGCGATCGGCCAACCCCATGGTGGCGACGAATTCGGTCAGCATCGGCTCCCACAGGGCGCCGCCGGTGACGATGGCGAAACGCCGGCCGCGCCTGCAGGCTTCGAGACAAGATGCTTCGGCCATGCCGACCACCGGAACGCTTGCGATCTCTCGAAGCGCCAGCAGCCCGGGATCGCCGAAGCAGGCGAGATAGACCGCGTCGCAGCCGTCGCCGTGTTTCGCAAGCGCATCGAGCGCAGCGTGGCCGGCGATCGCGGCCGAAGCCCGGGTGGAGATGTAACGCGCACCGAACGCCCCGGTAACCGGCACGAACGTGGCGGCATCCCCGGCGATGCCGGCCACATGCCGCGCAACCAGATCGGTGACGCTCTCGGTGGTGTTGGGATTGATCAGCAGGATGCGCACGTCGCGTTCCTTCGGTCGGCCCTAGCCCTGCGGGCCGAAATAGGTGCAGCTCTCGTTGCAACTGTCGCGGAAAACGCCGACGCGGACCAGCCGGTCGGCATGGCCGACGCGCTCCCAGATGAAGCGCGACAGGTTTTCCAGCGTCGGGGGGCCCAGCGCCTCGACGTTGTTGAGATACTTGTGGTCGAGGGTCTTCTGCACCGCGGCCATGTGGCGGTCGAGCAGGCCGAGGTCGAGCACCATGCCGCTGGCCGGATCCGGCGTGCCGCGAATCGTCACCTCGGCGCGGAACGAATGGCCGTGGATCTCCTGGCTGGCGTCGCCCAAGGTTGTGCCGGGCAGCGCATGCGCCGCCTCGAAGCGAAACGATTTTGTTAGTTCCCACATCGGTCGTGTCGTCCTGTCGAATATCAAGTTCTATCGAATGCCCAGCGTCTTGTGCGTCTGCACGCTCAGCCGCCATTGCGGATGGCGCAGGCAGTATTCCACCGCCTGCGCCGTGTTCTCCCGCGCGTCCGGCCCGTCCATCGGCTGTAGCGAGAACCGTTCGAACGGCAGGCCGGCGAACTGCTCCGGCATCGCCAGCGGTTGCGGATAGACCAGCTTGAGCTCGTGACCGCCCTTCACCGTCAATTCCGCGCCGGCCTTGGGACTGACGCAGAGCCAGTCGATACCGTCCGGCGGCGCCACGGTGCCGTTGGTCTCGACGCCGATGCTGAAGCCGTGGCGATGCAGCGCCTCGACCAAAGCGGTATCGACCTGCAGCAGCGGTTCGCCGCCGGTCAACACCACATAGCGGTTGGCGGCCGATCCCACCCATTGCGCGGCGATGGTCTCGGCGAGCTTGTCAGCGGTGGCGTAACGTCCGCCCAGCGTGCCGTCCATGCCGACGAAGTCGGTGTCGCAGAACTGGCAGGTCGCCGTGGCGCGGTCCGGCTCGCGCCCGGTCCACAGGTTGCAGCCGGTGAACCGACAGAATACCGATGCTCGCCCGGCATAGGCACCTTCGCCCTGCAGGGTCAGAAAGATCTCTTTTACCGCGTAACTCACCGCATCCACTCAATGATTGGCGCACGGTCTAGCGCAGCGCCGGCGGCAATACCATGGCCGCGACGTATACAGCCTGTGCTCGCGTTTTCGTGATGACGGAATCGATTGCGCCGGTACGCCGTGGGGGCCAAAGCTCGACCGTCAACTTGTCGCAGGCCTCATGTCGTCCGTTCAACCGCCCTTGATCACCGCATCCACACCGACCGCCAGCGCGCGCAGCTGCGGCACCTGTACCATGTGCTGCAAGGTCTACCGCATCGACGATCTCGCCAAACTGGCCGGCAAATGGTGTCCGCATTGCGCGATTGCGCAGGGCTGCAAGATCTACGACGACCGTCCGCAGCAATGCCGCGCCTTTGATTGCGTCTGGATCCAGGACGAGGCGATGGCGCCGGATTGGAAGCCGGAAATCTCCAAGATCGTTTTCTCTGTCTATCCGGCCACCCGCTTCATCTACGGCCAGGTCGATCCCGGTTCGCCGTTTGCGTGGCAGAAGGAGCCGTATCTGTCAGGTTTGAAAGCCTGGTCGGAACGGCTGCTGCAGGAGCGGCGACACCTGCTGATCTTCGTGGGCAGCAACGCCACCCTCATCATGCCGACCGGCCCGGTACCGATCGGGCCGATGTCACCCGCCGATGGCTTTGTCATCCGGGAGACCTTCACGGCCAAGGGCAAGGACTATGTCGCGACCCGCGTCGCGAGCGGTCGCTGAAGCCCGCGGCCGCCTGGAGTGAAAGCCCGTAAGTCGTTCACGCGATGGAGACAAATCCTTTGAACGCGCAACCATTCAGGGGCCTCCTCGTTCTTACGGGCGAGGAGTGCGAGAATGGAGCAGAACGACAACATCGCGGAATTACGCGAGAAGATTGCGAAATACCGGGTCCTGGCGCGGCTAACCACTGACAGCGAAACGGTCCACCGCATCCATGGTCTGGTCGATGAGCTGGAGGCGCGGGTGCGAGAGCTGGAAGGCCCGCCGAGGGCAAAAACGGACTGACGCGCAGCGGCGGTGGATGTGCGTGACATCGAGACCGCGTTAAGCACCTTGGCGAAGGCGGCTGGGGAAAAGACTCGTTCACGTGGCGCTACCGGGAACAGGGGGCGTCGATAAGTGTTACGACCCTGCAGGTTTCCGCGTTTAATCTCACGCGCCGATTGCCCTGGTCGAATATGGCGGTGAACGTGGCACGCTTGGCTGACAAACAAATCGTCCTGGTCGTCGAAGACGAACCGTTGCTGCGGCTGATGGCGGTCGATCTGGTCGAGGACGCCGGCTTCCAGGCTTTATGCGCCGCCAACGCCGATGAGGCTGTGGTAATGTTGGAAGCGCGGACCGACATTCGTATGGTGTTCACCGACATCGACATGCCCGGTTCCATGGACGGTATGAAGCTCGCTGCGGCGATTCGCGGTCGTTGGCCGCCCATCGAGATCATCATCGTGTCCGGCCATCGCGCCGTCGATCAGCAGGACCTTCCCGAGCGAAGCCGGTTTTTTCAAAAGCCCTACAACTCCCGTGAGATCATCGCCGCCATGCGTGAGATGGCGGCATAAGTTCTGCCACCGACATTGGCTGCCGCCAACGGCCGATTGTGGCGACGAGAAGAGGCGCGACTGCCTCGCCCGAATTACGTCGCTTCTCCGACATATGAGGCGTATAAGGTTAGACATCACCGCACGCCCTAGGCAGTTATCGGTGACAGAGAGTTTAGTGCTCCCGCCTCGTGCCGGAGAGCACCATGACCGTACTTCCCTCGTTTCACGGCTCAAATCATAATCACTTGCTCGCCAGGCTTTCGGTCGAGTCGCTTGGCCTGATCACCCATCACTCTGCCGTCGTGGCGATGAAGCAGGGGACGGTGCTTTATGAAGCTGGCGAGGAGGTCGAGCACGTCTACTTCCCGCATAGTGGGATGGTCTCGTTGCTGGCCGTGATGCAGAACGGCAAGGCCATCGAGACCGCCACCGTCGGCCGCGAAGGCGTGGTCGGCGCCATGGCCGGACTGGGGCTCTACACTTCGATGGTGCGCGCCGTCGTGCAGTTGCCGATGAGTGCCAGCAAGATCAGCGCGGCGCGCTTTCGGCACGCCGTGGCGGCCAGCAAGAGTATCGAACATGCCTGCATTCGCTACAACGAGGTGTTGCTGACCCAGGCGCGGGTCACCGCCGCCTGCAACGCCCTGCATCCGGTGGATGAGCGATTCTGTCGCTGGCTGCTGCAATCGGCCGACCGTGCCGAAAGCAACACAGTGGCGCTGACCCAGGAGTTGCTGTCGGAGATGCTGGGGGTGCGCCGCACCTCGGTGACGGAAGTGGCCGGCAAGCTGCAGAGGGACGGCATCATCTCGTTCACACGCGGCATCATTCAAATCATCGACCGCCCCGGGCTCGAGGCGCTGACCTGCGAATGCTATCAGTCGCTGATCGATCAATCCGCCACGCTCGGACGGCAGTCCGTCGTTGTCGATTCAAGGGCCAGCGACGGTGCGCGGCCATAGGGTGCAGGCAAAGATTCTCAGGGAAAGATTCATGGGACTCGCCACCGAAATTCACGGCTAAGTCCGGAACCGGGCAGACGCCTAATTAATGTCCGGTATAGAACTTAACCCATCGCCGCAGCAACCTTTGGCCTTTGCCGGTGACAGAGAGTTCGGTAGCGCTCCCGCCACATTTGGGGGAGTCCTATGTCCGCGATCGAACGAACGCCCGTCATGCCTCGGCAGTTCAGCGAGGTCGAGCTTTTCGATCTGCGCCGCAGCACGTTGCGCTTCGCGCGTTCGTTTCCACCTGGCCCCCAGCGCAACCAGCACCGCCAGATTGCGCTGTCGCTGCGTGCGCTGTTCAGGAACAAAACATGGCTCAGCGTGCACAGCCATCCGTCGAACGCCGAGGTGCAGCCATGAGCGCCAGGGTCAGCCAGAATCCCTGCTGCACGGCCTGCGGATCGCCGATGCAGCAACAGATCGATGCGGTCGCCATCGGTACCGATCTGCAGTCTTTCAAATGTCCGCACTGCCGGCGCGTCCAGAAGCACCCGGCCGGTGCGATGGCCTTGTCGTCAACTTCGATCGTGAGACAGTCATGAAGCCCCGGCGACCCTCCCGCCCCGATCTGCAAGATTGGGATGCCCGTGCCACCGACGCGCTGGAAGCCGCGCGCCAGATGCCGGTCGGACCGGAGCGCATCGCGGCGCTCAAAAAGGCCGGCGTGCTGCGCAACGCTGCCGACACACGGAGCATGTTTGCGCCCAGCCCAGGGCGGCCGCCGAAGGGCTGAGCGCGCGCTTGTTCCAACCGCCGGATCGGCACCACCTTATCCGCCTTATCCGCGTCCGTCTCGCTGTCTGCACTCGGCAGCCGACGTATCGGCGTAGCCGGTGAGCCCCCACCGGTTTCGTGGTGACCCCAGTTTCTGCGGTCTTCGCGACGCTGGAGCCGCTATGCAGATGCCGGCATCCGACCGGTCCGTTAAGCCGCGCGGACTGAACTGAGGAAGCGGCCGACTTCGGTCTTGAGCCGGTTGCTATCGTGTGACAACGACTGCGCTGCCGAGAACACCTGCGAGGATGCCGAGCCGGTCTCATGGGCGCCGCGCTGTACGTCGGCGATGTGGGACGATACCTGCGCGGTGCCCTGCGCGGCCTGCTGCACGTTGCGGGAGATTTCCTGGGTGGCGGCGCCCTGCTCCTCCACCGCCGAGGCGATGGTCGAGGAGATCTCCGACATCCGGCCGATGGTGTTGCCGATTTCCTTGATGGCGCCGACGGATTCCTGCGTGGCCGCCTGGATGCCGCTGATCTGCTGGCTGATCTCGCCGGTGGCTTTTGCGGTCTGTTCGGCCAGCGCCTTCACTTCGCTGGCCACCACGGCGAAGCCGCGGCCGGCATCGCCGGCGCGCGCTGCCTCGATGGTCGCATTAAGCGCCAGCAGGTTGGTCTGTCCGGCAATGGTGTTGATCAGTTCGACCACGTCGCCGATCCTTGCTGCGGCCTTGGCCAGTTCGCCAACCCGTTCGTTGGTCTTGCGGGCCTGCTCCACGGCCTGATTGGCAATGCCGGCGGATTCCTGCACCTGGCGGCTGATCTCGTTGACCGAGGAGGCCATCTCCTCCGTCGCCGACGCAACCGCCTGGACGTTAGCGGAGGCTTCTTCCGATGCCGCGGCAACGGCGGTGGTGAGATCCTGCGCGCGTGCCGCGGTCGCGGTGAGGGTGCTGGCGGAGGCTTCGAGTTCGGTCGAGGACGAGGAGACCGTATCGACGATCTCGCCGACGGCAGCTTCGAAATCGCCGGCCAGCTTCAACATATCGGCCTTGCGCTGGGATGCCGAGTGGAGTTGCTGGTCCTTCTGCTCGGCCTCCATCTGACGCACACGCAGTCCGCTGTCCTTGAACACCTGCAGCGCTTTGGCCATGTCGCCGATTTCGTCGCGGCGGTCGGTGTCGACGATCTTCTCCTCGAGATTGCCGCCGGCAATCACGCCCATCGCCGCATTGATGCGCTGCAGCGGATTGGTGACGCGAAAGATGACGACGAAGGCTGATGCCACGCCGATCAGCAGTGCGATGGTTGCGACAAGATAGGTCGTGACCTTTGCCGATGCGTAAGTGCCGCGGGCCTGATTGACGGCTTTCGCCGCGCCCTTGGTGTTCAGATCGACGCCGGCATCAAGGGCAGCCAGGGCCTCATTGAAAAGCTCGGCGCTCTTGCCGTTCAGCAGCGACGCGGCCTCGGCACTCTTGTTTGCCGCGGCGGCCTCGAGGATCAGCTTCTGCGCCCCGAGATAGGCATTCCACTTTCCCGTGAAAACAGTCCAGGCCTGTCTTTCCTCGGGCGACGAGATCATCGGCTGGTAGATCTCGAAGTTTTTCACCATTTGCGGGAGCGCTGTCACCAGCCTGCTTTCCCGGTCGCTGCGGATCGATGGATCGTTGTTGAGTGCGAGACGCGATTCGAACAATCGGATGCGCGTGGTCAGATATTTGATTTCACCGAGTACCTTGAGGGACGGCAGCCAGCTCGTCGCGAGATCGTCGGCACTGGCATTGATCTCCTGCGATTTGGTGAGGGCCGTGAACGTTTGCCCCGCCATCAACACGACAAGGAGGGCTACGATGCCAATGAGAGTGGTCTTCAAGGTCAGGCGCATGGGGGCGTGGCTTTCAGGATGCGGATCGACGCCATGATCGATCGCTGCGTGGCGATCGTTCACGTCATGATGGTGATGATGTTCTTGAATGGAATTGCGTCGTAGATCGACGACTTGAATTGAACATCGGCCTTTCGCATTACCACTACGTTAATACCGCCTATCGCAAGAAAGGCTTCTGTCGCGGCACTCCAAATCGTTCAAATGGCGACGGTCGCCCCGCACGCGTCGTCAAAAGAACCGCGGGGCTGGTGGCCTTGGCGATTCAGGTCGCGGCGTGCAACCCGCCGGCCCGACAGAACTGCAGCTCTCGTTGCCGCCCCAGCGCCATTCGTCCCCGCGCTGTCACTCGCCGCCCCGCAGCGGAACCGTTTGGCCTTGCACCTGGCCACGCGACGGCCCGGTCTGCCGCAGCGCTTCGCCCATGGCCATGGCGGCGGCCATGGCGATGTTGAGCGAGCGCAGGCCAGGGCGAATTGGGATCACCACCCGGGCATCGGCAGTGGCCGCCACTGCGTCGGGAACGCCGGCGGATTCGCGGCCGAACAGCAGGATGTCGTTGGCGGCATAGTGGTGATCGAGATAGGGCACGGCGCCCTTGGTGGTGAACAGCACCAGGCGGTGGCCGTTGTCATATCGCCACCGTTCGAAATGGCCCCAGGAATCGTGCCTGACGATGCGGACCTGGTCGAGATAGTCCATCCCGGCGCGGCGGAAGTGCCGGTCGGAGATCGGGAAGCCGGCCGGTTCGATGATATGCGCCTCGACGTCGAGACAAGCGCACAGCCGCAGGATGGTGCCGGTATTCTGCGGAATATCCGGCTGGTAGAGCGCAATGCGCATGGACTTCGGCTCCCGCGCGGCGTTGCCCGCCGACAGGGCAGGCGATAGCGTCCCGGCGCCGAGGTCGCAAGCCGGGCGGTCTTCCGACCCGCAGCCTGGCGGTCTCGGAGGGCGGTGCGCGGCGGATTTAGTGCATTGCACGCAGGAGAGCCGCAAGCAGGCTTGCACTACCGGTGCAAGGGTGCGAATAGAACGATTCTGGACTGCTTGTTAGGCTACTTGTGCCGGGATAAGTGACGTTCTGCCGCCGTGGGGACCGCGGGCGCCGGCAACGACCTCGAGTCGCACGCATCTTGCGTCACTTCGGGCTGTTCACCGGCAGCAAACGAGAAAGGGCTTGGAATCGTGACGACAACGTCTTCGGCGGAACACACGCGCCGTGATTTCCTCTTCGTGGCGACGGGCGCCGTGGCCGCCGTCGGCGCAGCCGCCGCCGTCTGGCCGCTGATCTCCCAGATGAACCCGGACGCCTCGACCATTGCCGCGGGCGCGCCGATCGAAGTCGATCTGGCGCCGATCGCCGAAGGACAGGACATCAAGGTGTTCTGGCGCGGCAAGCCGATTTACATCATGAACCGGACCAAGAAGCAGGTCGATGAGGCGCGTTCGGTGCCGACCGCGAGCCTGCCGGATCCCGCGTCCGACCAATCCCGCGTCAAGGAAGGCCACGACCAGTGGCTCGTCGTGATCGGCATCTGCACCCATCTCGGCTGCATCCCGATCGCCCATGAAGGCGAATATGACGGCTTCTTCTGCCCGTGCCACGGTTCGCAGTACGACTCTTCCGGCCGCGTCCGCCGCGGCCCCGCGCCGCTGAACCTGCCGGTGCCGCCTTACGCTTTCGTTTCCGACAGCAAAATCAAGATCGGCTGAGTTTTGGGTCCCGCCCGAAGCCTCGCCGATAAAGTCGTTTCTCTCCTCAGGATCGCATCATGAGCGGACCATCCACCTACCAGCCGACCAATCCCGCCCTGCAGTGGATCGAGCGGCGCCTGCCGATTATCGGCCTGATCCACTCCTCGTTCGTGGCCTATCCGACGCCGCGCAACCTGAACTACTGGTGGACGTTCGGCGGCATTCTTTCCTTCATGCTCGGCGTGCAGATCATCACCGGCGTGATCCTGGCGATGCACTACACCCCGCACGTCGATATGGCGTTCAACTCGGTCGAGAGCATCGTCCGTGACGTCAACTTCGGCTGGCTGCTGCGCTACTTGCATTCCAACGGCGCCTCGATGTTCTTCATCGCCGTGTACATCCACATGTTCCGCGGCCTGTATTATGGGTCGTACAAGGAGCCGCGCGAAATCCTCTGGATCCTCGGCGTGATCATCTACCTCCTGATGATGGCGACCGGTTTCATGGGCTACGTGCTGCCGTGGGGCCAGATGAGCTTCTGGGGCGCCACGGTCATCACCAACCTGTTCTCCGCAATCCCCTATGTGGGCGACAGCATCGTCACCCTGCTGTGGGGCGGCTATTCGGTCGGCAACCCGACCCTGAACCGCTTCTTCTCGCTGCACTATTTGCTGCCGTTCGTGATCGCCGGCGTGGTCGTGCTGCACGTCTGGGCGCTGCACGTGGCTGGCCAGAACAACCCGGCCGGCGTCGAACCGAAGACCGAGAAGGACACCGTGCCGTTCACGCCCTACGCGACCATCAAGGATGGTTTCGGCATGGTATGCTTCATGATCTTCTACGCCTGGTTCGTGTTCTACGTGCCGAACTACCTCGGCGATCCCGACAACTACATCATGGCGAACCCGGGCGTAACGCCCGCGCACATCGTGCCGGAATGGTACTACCTGCCGTTCTACGCGATCCTGCGCTCGATCCCGAGCAAGCTCGGCGGCGTGATCTGCATGTTCGGCGCCATCGTGGTGCTGGCGTTCCTGCCCTGGCTCGACAACGCCAAGACTCGTTCGTCGCGCTATCGCCCGCTCGCCAAACAGTTCTTCTGGATGTTCGTGGTGACCTGCATCCTGCTCGGCTGGCTGGGCGGCAAGCCGGCCGAAGGCATCTACACCATCGCTTCGCGCGTGCTGACCTTCGTCTACTTCGCCTATTTCCTGATCGTGCTGCCGATCCTCAGCCGCATCGAGAAACCGCGCGCGGTACCGAACTCGATCGCCGATGACGTTCTGGCCAAATATGGCAAGAAGGTCGTGTCCGCGATCGCAGTCCTGGTGCTGGCCGGCGGCCTGATCGCCGGCGGCGTGCAGGACGCCCGTGCCCAGGAGCACGGCGGCCCGACGCCGCCATCGCTGAAATGGTCGTTCGCCGGCCCGTTCGGCAAGTTCGACCGCGGTGCCCTGCAGCGCGGCTACAAGGTCTACAAGGAAGTCTGCTCGACCTGCCATTCCATGAACCTGCTGTACTTCCGCAACCTCGCGGATGAAGGCGGCCCCGGCTTCACTGCGGCGCAGGCGTTGGCTGTCGCCTCCGACGTCAAGGTCAAGGACGGCCCGAACGACGCAGGCGACATGTTCGAGCGTCCCGGCCGGCTCGCCGACCGCTTTCCCGCGCCGTTCCCGAACGAGCAGGCTGCGCGTGCGGCCAATGGCGGCGCCGCGCCGCCGGACCTGTCGCTGATGGCCAAGGCCCGCAACTACGACCGCGGTTTCCCGCAGTTCATCTTCGACTTCTTCACCCAGTTCCAGGAGAAGGGCCCGAACTACATCGACGCTTTGCTGCAGGGCTACGTCGATCCGCCGCCGGCCGATTTCAAGCTGCCCGAGGGCGCCTATTACAACAAGATCTACCCCGGCCACGCCATCAAGATGCCGAAGCCGATCTCCGACGATCAGGTCACCTATGATGACGGCACGCCGCAGAAGCTTGAGAACTACGCCAAGGACGTTTCGACCTTCCTGATGTGGACCGCGGAGCCGCACCTTGAGGCCCGCAAACGTCTCGGCCTGCAGGTGATGGTGTTCCTGATCCTTCTCGCGGGGCTGCTGTACTTCACGAAGAAAAAGGTCTGGGCCAACGCGCACTGAGCGGCGACGGCCGATGCCAACTGAGAAAGCCCCTGCGGGGGCTTTTTTGTTGGGCTCTGGTAGGGTGGGCAAAGGCGCGCTTGCACCGTGCCCACGCGTTGCCACGCACCGACGACAGACGTGGGCACGCTTCGTCGCGCTCCGCGCATCGAAGCTTTGCCCACCCTACGGCCGCTGCGGTCGCTCCTCGCAATGACGGCGTTGGCGATTGCCTTGTCATCATCCCGCCGTCAAAATACCGATCAATGGCGTTCAACATCTTCGGAGGATTCCCATGGGTACCCACATCACTTTCAAGCGGCCGGACGGCAAGGAAACCGGCGGCTACCTCGCCAACGCTTCCGCCGGCAACGCGCCGGGCGTCGTGGTGATCCAGGAATGGTGGGGGCTATCGGAGCAGATCAAGGGCCTCGCCGACCGCTTCGCGCTGGCCGGCTTCGATGCGCTGGCGCCGGATCTCTACAACGGCAAGGTGGTGCCGTATCACGACACGGACGCCGCCGGCAAAGAGATGAACTCGCTGGATTTCATGGACGCCACCACCCAGACGGTACGCGGCGCCGCGCAGTATCTGGCGCGCAACGGCGCCAAGGTCGGCCTCACCGGCTTCTGCCTCGGCGGTGCCGTCACGGTGATAGGCGCCTGCAAGATTCCTGAATTGAAGGCCGCCGTGGCATTTTACGGCATTCCGCCGGAAGCCGCCGCCAGACCCGCCGATGTGCAGGTGCCGCTGCAGGGACACTTTGCCAACCGCGATGACTGGTGCACGCCCGCGGTGGTCGATGCCTTCGAAGCCGGCCTCAAGGCGGCCGGCAAAAGCGCGGAATTCTTCCGCTACGAGGCCGACCACGCCTTCGTCAACGAACAGCGTGCCAGCGTGCATGACCGCGAAGCCGCCGAACTGGCCTGGGGTCGTGCCACGGCGTTCTTCAAGAAGCATCTGGCTTAACGGAGTGGCAAACTCCTGATATGCTCGGATTGAGTGCATATCAGGAGCATGGCCATGATCGTCTCCAAATGGGGTGACAGTCTCGGAGTCCGCCTGTCCGCGGAGGACGTGGCGCGCCTCGGACTGAAGGAGGGCGACGAGGTGGATGTCGAGATCAAGCGGCCGGAGCCCCAGGTATCGCCCGAAGATTTGCCCGACCTCAGTCCAGAAGAGTGGTTGATGCGGATGCGTCAACTCCGTGGACGCATCCCCGCCAATTTCAAGTTTGACCGCGACGAGGCGAATGCCAGGTAATTTCTTTGACACCAATGTGTTGATTTACCTCGCGACAGACGACCAGCGAAAGGCCGACCATGTCGAGTTTTTGCTCCGCGCGGGCGGTGTCGTCAGTGTACAGGTCCTCAACGAAATCACGAATATCTCACGTCGAAAGTATGCGATGTCGTGGAAAGATACTTTCACGACGCTGTCCACAGTCCGGTCGTATCTGACGGTCATTCCCATCACCGTGGAAATTCACGAATCCGGCCTCCGCGTCGCCGAACGCTACGGTTTTTCGATCTACGACAGTTTCATCGTTGCCGCTGCGCTCGCCGCGGAATGCGACACCCTGTGGTCCGAGGACATGCAGGACGGGATGGTGGTCGATGGCAGGCTGCGGATTATCAACCCGTTTCGGGATGAAACCGCCCCTTGACCTTCCCCTCCGGCCATGGCTCATTGCCGCCCATGATCGCAGCCTGCCGCAACACCCGTCTTTGGTGGCGCACCTCCTGAACGAGGTGGCTGTGCGATTTTCTATTTTCAATCGTCAAAAGGCCGCCCTCGCAGTGCGACGGCCTTTGTTCGTTTGTCCTGTGTGGCGCGCCTCTCCCGGATTTCGTAAGAGGACATCATGAACAGGACGGTCTTTTCACTTCCCGCCGACAGTACCTACCAGACCCGCGCCGGGCTCACGGTGGCGCGCCATGTGGCGCAGTTTACCGGCGGCACCGCACTCGACGACCTGATCGAGTTGCTGGACCGCCGCCGCGGCGTGGTGCTGTCGTCAGGCACCACGGTGCCCGGGCGCTATGAGAGCTTCGACCTCGGTTTCGCCGATCCGCCGTTGCTGCTGGAGACCACCGGACCCGAGTTCTCCCTGACCGCGCTGAATGCACGCGGCCGGGTGCTGATCGCGTTCCTTGGCGACTCCCTGCGCGACCCCTGCGTGGTGATCGACAAGCGCTCCGCCAACCTGTTGAAGGGCCACATCGTTCGCGGCGATGCCCCGATCGAGGAAGACCAGCGTACCCGCCGTGCCAGCGTGATGTCGCTGGTACGCGATATGGTGGCACAGCTGTTTTCGTCGGACGATCCGATGCTCGGCCTGTTCGGCGCCTTCGCCTACGATCTGGTGTTTCAGATGGAAGACCTGAAACAGAAACGCGCCCGCGAGGCCGACCAGCGCGACATCGTGCTGTATCTGCCGGACCAATTGCTGGCCTATGACCGCGCCACCGGCCGCGGCGTGACGCTGAGCTACGACTTTGTCTGGAAGGGCAACGCCACCGCCGGCCTGCCGCGCGAGACGCCGGACAGCGGCTATAACAAACAGCCGCGCCAGGGCTTTGCCGACCACGCGCCCGGCGAGTATCAGGCGACGGTAGAGACGGCGCGCGCCGCTTTCGCCCGCGGCGATCTGTTCGAGGCGGTGCCCGGGCAATTGTTCGCCGAACCCTGCGAACGCTCGCCGGCGGAAGTGTTCCAGCGGCTCTGCGTCATCAACCCGTCGCCCTATGGCGCGCTGATGAATCTCGGCGACGGCGAATTTCTTGTCGCTGCTTCTCCGGAAATGTTCGTGCGCTCCGACGGCCGCCGCATCGAGACCTGCCCGATTTCCGGCACCATCGCGCGGGGCGTCGATGCCATCGGCGATGCCGAGCAGATCCGGCAATTGCTGAATTCGGAGAAGGACGAATTCGAACTCAACATGTGCACCGACGTCGACCGCAACGACAAGGCGCGGGTCTGTGTCCCCGGCACCATCAAGGTGCTGGCGCGTCGCCAGATCGAAACCTATTCAAAACTGTTCCACACCGTCGATCACGTCGAGGGCGTGTTACGTCCGGGTTTCGACGCACTCGACGCGTTTCTCACCCACGCCTGGGCAGTCACCGTGACCGGCGCGCCGAAACTGTGGGCGATGCAGTTTGTCGAGGACAATGAGCGCTCGTCGCGGCGCTGGTACGCCGGCGCGATCGGCTGCGTGTCGTTCGACGGCGGTATCAACACCGGCATCACCATCCGCACCATCCGTATGAAGGACGGCCTAGCGGAAGTCCGCGTCGGCGCGACCTTGCTGTTCGACTCGGATCCTGTCGCCGAAGAGAAGGAATGTCAGACCAAGGCGGCGGCGTTGTTCCAGGCGCTGCGCGGCGACGCGCCGAAGCCGCTGTCGGCGTTCGCGCCGGATGCCTCGGGCTCCGGCAAGAAGGTGCTGCTGATCGACCACGATGATAGCTTTGTCCACATGCTGGCGGACTACTTTCGCCAGGTCGGCGCCACCGTCAGCGTGGTCCGGCACATCCATGCGCAGACCGTACTGAACCGGGAGAAATTTGACCTGCTGGTGTTGTCGCCGGGGCCGGGACGCCCCGAGGACTTTGGCATCAAGGCGACCATCGATACCGCGCTGGAGAAGCAATTGCCGGTGTTCGGCGTCTGCCTCGGCGTGCAGGCGATCGGCGAATATTTCGGCGGCGTGCTGGGCCAACTGGCGCAGCCGGCACATGGCCGGCCGTCACGGGTGCAGAACCGCGGCGGCAAGCTGATGTTCAACCTGCCCAATGAGATCGTGATCGGCCGCTATCATTCGCTGTTCGTCGAGCAGGACAGTATGCCCGCGGTACTCACCGTCACCGCTGCCACCGAGGATGGCGTCGCCATGGCGATCGAACACACCACGCTGCCGATCGGCGGCGTGCAGTTTCACCCGGAATCGCTGATGTCGCTCGGCGGCGATGTCGGCCTGCGCATCGTCGAGAACGCGTTCCGACTCGGCCAGAAATCCAACTAAACTTCAATCCTCTGAAAGACGTCGATGACACCCGAACTTGAGCACGACCTGAAGGCCTCCGTCCGCACCATCAAGGATTATCCCAAGCCCGGGATCTTGTTCCGCGACATCACCACGCTGCTCGGCGACGCGCGCTCGTTCCGCCGCGCCATCGACGAGCTGGTGCAGCCCTGGGCCGGGCTGAAGATCGACAAGGTGGCCGGCATGGAAGCGCGCGGTTTCATCATCGGCGGGGCGGTAGCGCATCAGCTATCGGCCGGCTTCGTGCCGATCCGCAAGAAGGGCAAGCTGCCGCACACCACGGTGAGCATCGCCTATTCCCTGGAATATGGCCTCGACGAAATGGAAGTCCACGCCGACGCCATCAAGCCCGGCGAGCGCGTCATTCTGGTCGATGACCTCATTGCCACCGGCGGCACCGCGGAGGGCGCCTGCAAGCTGATGCGCCAGATCGGCGCCGAGGTGATGGCGGCGTGCTTCATCATCGACCTGCCGGATCTGGGCGGCGCGGCCAAACTGCGCGCGATGGGCGTGCCGGTGCGCACGCTGATGACGTTCGACGGGCACTGATTGCCGGACCGGCCGTTCCTCACCGCACCGTGAAGCCGGAATACCGGAAATCGATTGCAGCCTAATCGATAGCATCCTATCTAATTCGGATGACGTTCGCTCCATCCCACATTCAGGCGGAACTCGGCCTTCTGGTCGCACGATTGGCCCGCGTCTGGCGTCGCAAGGCGGACCAGGCGCTGTCCGCGCACGGGCTGTCGGAAGCTACCGCGCATCCGCTGCTGATCCTGTCGCGCGGCGGTAAGCACGTCCGCCAGGGCGTGCTGGCCGACGAGATGGGCCTGGAAGGCCCGTCGGTGGTGCGGTTGATCGATCTACTGGCGGCCGAAGGACTGGTCGAGCGCCGCGAGGATCCCACCGATCGCCGCGCCAAGATGCTGCATCTCACCGCGCTCGGCGAAGCCAAGGCCGAGGAGATCAAGCGCGTGATGCGCCGCGTCCGTGCCGACCTGATGAAGGACGTCTCCGCCGACGAACTCGCGGTCACCTTCGATGTGCTACGGCGGATCGAACTTTCCGCCAACCGATCGCTGCTCGCCGCCGAGGAGGCGGACTCCCTGCCATGACCGCTGTTCGCTCGACGTTTCTGGTTCGCCACGCCGACATCATCTTTTCGCTGAAAACATTTCTCGCGGCGGTGATGGCGCTGCTGATCGCGCTGGCGATGGACTTGCCGCGGCCGTACTGGGCATTGGCGACGGTCTACATCGCCTCGCAGTCGCTGGCCGGCGCGACCCGCTCTAAGGCGTTCTTTCGCGTCGCCGGCACGCTGATCGGCGCCTGCGCGAGCGTTGCGCTGGTGCCTAACCTGGTCAATTCACCGGAACTGCTCAGCCTTGGCCTCGCGCTGTGGGTTGGGCTCTGCCTCTACATCTCGATGCTCGACCGCACGCCGCGCGGCTACATGTTCATGCTGGCGGGCTACACCGCGGCGCTGATCGGGTTTCCCTCGGTCTCAGAGCCGGCGGCGATCTTCGACATCGCGCTGGCGCGCAGCGAGGAGATCATTCTCGGCATCCTCTGCGCCAGCATCGTCTCCACCATCGTGCTGCCGCGCAGCGTCGGCCCGGCCGTTGCTGCGCGGGTCGGTACCTGGCTTGGCGGCGCGCGCGCCATCAGCCAGCAGGTGCTGGCCGGGCATGGCGCCGACAAGGCGGTGCGAGAGCAGCGCTTGCACCTCGCCTCCGACGCCGTCGATATCGACACGCTGTCGGATCACCTAGCCTACGACCGCAACGTCAGTCGCGACACGCCGTGCTGGCTGCGCGCGTTACGGCTGCGCATGCTGATGCTGCTGCCGCTGCTGTCCTCGATCGGCGACCGCATCGATGCTCTCGGCAGCGAGGTGCGCTCGACGCAGCCACGCCTGATGGCCCTGGTCGACGATCTTTCCCACTGGATCGCCGATGACGATACCGCACGCGAACCGGCCGACCGGCTGCGCGCGGCGATCGCCGCGCAGTTGCCGAAGCTCGATGCCGGCTCGTCCTGGGATACGATCATGGTCGCCAGTCTCTTGCTGCGGCTGCGCGAACTGGTGGATATCTCCGCGGACTGCCGTGTGCTCAACCAGGCGATTGCCGAAGGCGGCCGTCCGACCGACGCCAGGCTGGCATTTCGTTCCGAAGCCGGAGTCGCGCCGGTGCGGCATGTGGATCACGGGATGGCGCTGTGGTCCGCCGGCGGCGCCATTCTCGCGATCCTGCTGTGCTGTGCGTTTTGGATTTACACCGGTTGGGTCGATGGCGCCTCGGCGCCGATGATGGCTGCGGTCGGCTGCTCGTTTTTCGCGAACATGGATGATCCCTCGGTCGGCTTGCGCGGCTTCGCCAAATGGACGCTGGTGGCGATGGTCATTGTCGCGACCTATCTGTTCGCGATACTGCCGGGAATCTCCAACATCGAGATGCTGATTGCGGTGCTGGCGCCGGCGTTCCTGCTGTTCGGCTACCTGATCGCGCGCCCGGCGACGTTCTTCATCGGCATGCTGCTGGCCGCCAACACCGCCAGCCTGATGGCGATCCAGTCAACCTACAGCGCCGATTTCGCGGCCTTCGCCAATGCCGGTATCGCCTTCTTCGTCGGCGTCGAAATCTCGGCGCTGACCATCCTGCTGGCGCGTTCGGTGGGCGCGGAATGGAGCGTGCGCCGGCTGATGCGCAAGGGCTGGACGGCTTTGGCTTGGGCCGCCGAGAGCCGCGGCAACCGCGACCGCGCCGCCTTCGCCGGACTGATGCTTAACCGCATCGGCCTGCTGGCGCCACGTCTCGCGGCGCTGCCGGACAGCGACCTGCGCAACGTCGATAATCTCAGGGAACTGCGCGTCGGCCTCAATATCGTCGATCTGCGCCGTGCCCGTCACGGCCTGTCGCCGCAGACGCTGCAGGCCATCGATGCCATGCTTGATGAGCTCGCCGCGGATTTCCGAACCTATGACGGCGGCACGATGCCGCCCGGGCTGCTGGCCGATATCGACCGCGCGCTGGCCGGGGCGATGACCGAGGCCGGCGATGCGGTGCGCGGCGATGCGCTGATCGGCCTTGTGGGCATCCGTCGCGGCCTGTTTCCGGAGGCGCCGGCCTATCAGCCGATGGCGCTGCCTCGGCACGGGAGCGTTGCGGCATGAGATATGAAATCGATCTGTTTGGAATCCTCGTGCCGGCGCTGCTGTTGTGGTTGATTCTTACCTACCTCATAGGCGCGCTGCTGCGGCCGCTGTTGGAGCGTTCCGGCCTGTACCGTTTCGTCTGGCATCGCGCGTTGTTCGATCTCGCGCTGTACGTCTGCCTGCTCGGCGGCGTGGTCTATCTCTCGTCCGGATTGCTGTCATGAAAAACACCGTTGGGTTCGTCCGCCGTTTCACCGTCACCGCGCTGATGGTGGTCGCCGCCTTGGCCGTCGGCCGCTATCTCTGGGTCTATTACATGGACGCACCCTGGACCCGCGACGGGCGGGTGCGCGCCGACGTGGTCACCGTGGCGCCGGATGTCTCCGGCTTCGTCACCGAGATTTTGGTCAAGGACAATCAGAAAGTGAAGCGCGGCGACGTGATCATGCGCATCGACCGCGTGCGCTTCGCGCTGGCGCTGCAGCAGGCGCAAGCCGTGGTCGCCGGGCGCCACGCAACGCTCGATCAGGCCAATGCCGATCTGAAGCGCTACCGCGAACTCACCACCGACGCGGTGTCGCAGCAGAAGCAGGAGCAGGTGACGGCGACGCAGTTGCTCGCCAAGGCCGCATATGATCAGGGCATCGCCGATCAGGCGGTGGCGCAGCTCAATCTCGATCGCAGCGAAGTGCACGCGCCGGTCAATGGCGCCATTTCCAACATGGGTCTGCGGCCCGGCACCTATGTCAGTGCGGGCAAGGGTGTGATGGCACTGGTCGATACCGATACGCTTCATGTCGATGGCTACTTCGAGGAGACCAAGCTGCCGCGCATCCACATCGGCGATGCCGTCAACATCCACCTGATGGGCGACTCTGAAAAACTTGCCGGCCGTGTCGAAAGCATCGCCGCCGGCATCGAGGATCGCGACCGCGCCGAAGGCAGCAACCTGCTCGCCAATGTAACGCCGACCTTCAGCTGGGTGCGGCTGGCGCAGCGCGTCCCGGTGCGCATCGTGCTCGACAGCATTCCAGTTGGCGCGACGCTGGTGGCCGGCCGCACGGCGACGGTGGAGATTTTGCCGAAGGACGGGACGAGCGTGGCGAAGGCGTTTTGAGATACTGATTCAAGTGCGGCAGAGGGAGGCCGGCGACCGTCTAAATGACTTGTGTCCCGATGCGGCGCGGCGCTCTTGTGCCGCTCCGCAGAGCCGGGACCGTCGCGAAAACCGGAGTGTGGGACGGCCCCGGCTCTGCGGTGCGCCACGCCGCCAAGGCGGCGCGTTGCACCGCGTCCGGGGCAAGAGCCTCTGTCGGTTCAGTTCGACGCCGGCGCCGCCTGCGTGAAGCTGCGGTCCACTGCCTTGCTGACATCGACCGGCTTCGACAGAATTCCATAGCGCGTGGCGCGATCGGACGCTTCCTGGAATTCCTTGACCACGCCGTCGTCGATGGCGATCGGCCTCGTGTCCTGCGCCTTGTAGGCGCGCAGCAGCACGTCTTCCGGCAGCTTGGTCAGTTCGGCTGTGTTTTTGGCATATTCCTCTACATGCTCGCGCGACCAGGTTCGCGCCTTGTTGAGGCGCTGCAGGAAGTCTGCGATGGCTTCGCGCTTGGTCGCGATGGCCTGATCCGAGGCGATGATGAAGGTCAGCGTCGGCGTCAACCCAGCGCCATCGGCCACCACGCGGGCGTTGTCTTTCAGCACGGCGTAGGAGACGTAGGGCTCCCACACCGCCCAGCCGTCGATCGAGCCGGCCACCAGCGCGATCTTGGCATCGACGGGACCGAGCGGCGCAAAGGTCGCATCGGTGATCTTGTAGCCCGCCTTCTCCAGCGTCGCGTCGATCAGGAACTGGCCCCAGCCGCCGCGGGTGCCCGCGAGCCGCTTGCCCTTGAGGTCGGCCGCCGTCTTGATCGGGGAATCGTTGCGCACCAGAATGGCTTGCGTGTCGGCATTGGCACGGACCCCGCCGATCGCCTTGATCGGCGAACCCGCCGCATAGATCGAGAGAAACGCGAGATCACCGGTATGGCCGACATCGAGCGCGCCGGCGTTGAGCGCTTCGAGGATCGGCGCCGCGGCGGGAAATTCCGACCACACGATCTTATAGGGCAGGTCCTTCGCCAGACCTGAGGCCTCGAGCAGCGAGCGATTGCCGCCCTTCTGGTCGCCGATCCGCAGCGTGACGGGATCGGCGGCGAAGGTGGAAGTTGCAACGGTGAGGCTGAAAGCGGCGGCGAGCAAAGTGGCGGAAAGCGGCTTGTTCATGATGGTTTCTCTGATGGGATGCGTCCCATCAAAGCTACGCGTGATGTGCGGCCGGTCAACGGAATGGCTGACCGAAGATCTGCGTGACGCAGCAACGATCATGTCGTCGTTGATCGCGCCGTGGAAGTTTTGCGCTGTTCCTTTCCTCTCCCACAGGGGAGGAGGGAAACAAAATCATTCCACCTTGCCGATCTTCTTCACCGCCGCGATCAGCCGCGCGCTGTCGGTATCGACGAATTTTGCGAAGTCGGGCGCGTCCAGATAGGCGACCGGGCTGCCGGCGGCGGCAAAGGTCCTGGACACTTCGGGCGCCTGCACCGCCTGCGCCATCGCTTCGCGCAACCGCGTCATGATTGGCGCGGGCAGCGCCGCCGGCGCGAACAGTCCGGCCCAGATGTAGAACTCCACGTCCTTGTAGCCGAGCTCCTTGAAGGTCGGTAGGTCGGGGAAGCTCGGCACGCGCTCGGCGCCCCAGTTCGCCAGCACGCGCATTTTGCCGTCATCGACCTGCTGCCGCAGCGTGCCCGGTGCGGAGGCCACCGCCTGCACGGTGCCGGACAGCAGCGCGGTGAGGGCAGGGCCGGCGCCGCGGAACGGTACATGCAGCAGCTTGATGCCGGCGCTGGCGGCGAACATCTCCATCGCCACATGCAGCGTGCCGTAGGGACCGGATGAGCCATACGGAATCTGTCCCGGCCGCCTCTTCGCATCGTCGACAAAATCCTGCAGCGTCTTCCACGGCGCATTGGCCGGCACCGCCAGCAGCGTGGGATCGGCCAGCACGCGGGCCACCGGCGCGAATTGCGCGACCTCATAGGATACCGGCCGCTCGAACAGCCGGTCGGCCTCCGGCAGCACCGCCAGCGACGACAGCGTCATCAGCAGCGTATAGCCGTCTGGCTCGGCGCGTGCCGCCTGGGCATTGCCGACGGACCCGCCGGCGCCGCCCGCGCGGTTATCGACGATGACCGGCTTGCCGAGAATCCGTTCCAGCGCGATCGCCACCGGCCGTGCCGCGAGGTCGGCCTGGCCGCCCGCCGGGAACGGCACGATCATGGTGATGTTGCGCGAGGGCCAGGCGGTCTCTGCGCGCGACATGGACATCAGCGCACCAAGCCCGGCATACGTAACGGGAACCGCCACCGCGGCCTTCAGGACATCGCGTCGATTCATAGCAAACCTCCCCAGAATGGTTGTTCGACTTTTTTGCAGAGCCTAGAACGCGGCGTGCTGCTGAGAACAGCGTTTTCGCGCAGCCCAGCAAAATCATTGAGGCTCACATCGGGACATTTGTCCGCGGCTCGCGTCGAGAAGAGTTCCTCCGCCTCACGGAGAAACTTCTTTCGCCGCAGAATAGCCGTGGCCGGCTGCTGAAAAGGGGCGGTTTCAGGCAACAGGATTTTCATCAGCACGCCCGTTTCAGCGTGAGGGCGAGGGTTAATTTTGGCATGCCCGGCTTTCGGGCCGGGGGCATAGCTGTGGCGTCTGTACTTCAGCTGATTTCGTCGTTGACCGTCGGCGGCGCCGAGCGGCTGCTCATCAATTTCGCCGCCAGTTGCTGCGAAAGCCACGGCGTGCCGCAGGTCTTCGTTGTGATCAACGATCAGTGCAACGCCGATCTGGCCAGCGAACTCTCCGCCGCCGGCCACCCGACCTACTTCCTGAAACGGCGGCCGGGTGATCGCGACCCGCGCATCGTTTTGACGTTGCTACGTATTATCCGCCGGCACGACATTCGCGTGATCCATGCCCACGACAGCGGAGCGAAGCATTTAGCCATGCTCAGCAAACTCTACCGATCGATCAGCGTGGGCTACACGATCCACAATACCGGCATCGCTACTTCATGGGACCGCGTCAGGCTGCGGCTGCATCGGCGCTTTGTCGATTGGAACATCGCGATCTCTGCGGCCGTCGAGCGCGAATGTCGCGCGGTCCGGTTGCCGGCGGTGTTCAAGGTCCACAACGGCATTCCGCTCGCGGCATTCGGCGCCGTTGCCCGGCGGCGTGGCTTCGCCGCGCCACTGCGGCTCGTCAATGTCGCGCGTCTTTACCCGCGGCAGAAGGGACAGGATATCCTGATCAGGGCGGTCGGCCTCTGCCATGCCCGCGGCCTTGATGTCCGTTGCGATTTCGTCGGCGACCCGCCGGAAGGCGATCAGAAGACGGTACCGGAGCTTGAGAGGCTCGCCGCCACCGAGGGCGTGTCGGATCGTATTCGTTTCCTCGGCAGCAGGACCGACGTGCGGGGACCCCTCGGCGAGGCTGACATTTTCGTGCTGCCGTCGCGCTATGAAGGCTTTGGGCTGGTGCTGCTCGAAGCCATGGCGGTGGGCGTGCCGGTGATTGCCGCCGACGTGGACGGGCCGGCGGAGCTTGTCGTCGATGGCTCGAACGGCATCAAGTTCAAGGTCGGTTCGGCGCAGGATCTCGCCGACAAGATCGTGGCCCTTGCGGAGCGCCCGGACATAGCGGCGCACATTGCCAGAACGGCGCAGCACTTCGTCGCCGAATTCGATATCGCCCACCTGCGTGACCAGTATTTCGCGATTTACGGTCAGATGATGAAAGGCGGCCTAGCTTGATGGTCGCTGGTCGCCCTTGCCGTGCCTGGCCACCGTCGCAAGCTTCCTCGCCAGAAATTCCAGTAGTACCTCGACGCGCGCCGGGCGTGGACCGCCCGGCGGTGTGACGAGATAGACGCCGCTCTGGGATTGCGACCAGTCGGCAAGCACGGCCTCGAGCTGGCCGCTCGCCAGGGCCTCGCCGACGATGAAGTCCGGCAGGTCGCCGATCCCCAATCCGGCGATCAAGGCCGGCAGTAGCGCCTCGCCGTTGTTGACGCGCAGCGGTCCGGCAGGGCGCACGCTGGCCTGCTCGCCGGCGGCATTGGTGAAGTGCCAGACGCCGGGCGTCGATAAATAGGTGTAGCCAAAGCATTTATGGTCGGCGAGATGCATCGGATGCGTCGGCCGGCCGTATCTGGCGAAGTAGGACGGCGCCGCGACCACGAAGCGTCGCACCGGGCAAAGCCGCCGCGCGATCAGCGAGGAGTCCGGCAATGAGGCGATGCGGATCGCGGCGTCGAAGCCTTCGCCAATCAGATCGACGGTGGCGTCGCTGAGGTTGAGGTCGATGGAGACCTCGGGGTAGGCCGCGAGAAATTCCGGCAGCAGCGGCGCCAGCGTGTTGGTGCCGTAGGTCATCGGCACCGCCAGCCGCACCAGCCCGCGCGGGGTCGCCGATTGCGCCAGCGCCTCGTTCTCCGCGAGTTCACCATCGGCCAGCAGCTGCGCCGCGCGCACCGCCAGCGTGCGGCCGGCGTCGGTCAGCGCGATGCGCCGCGAGGTGCGGTTGAACAGCCGGGCGCCGAGCCGCTCCTCGAGGCGGCTCACCGCCTTGGAGACGGTGGCGGTGGACAGCCCCAGCTCGGCAGCCGTCGCCGCGAAAGAGCGCAGCTCCACTACCTTGGCGAAGATCGCCAGCGCCTCGAAGTCGGGGAGTTTCGACATCAAAATCCTAAACGATGAGTTTCAATCATTTCTATTTATGAAGCATAGAGGAGGGCCTATCTCCGATGCAACAGCAACCCCGGAGATTTCGTCATGATCGAACTTCGACCCTTCAGCAAACTCGGCGGCGGTGACCACGGCTGGCTCAGGGCCAAGCACCACTTCTCGTTCGGCGACCACTATGACCCCGACAATATGGGTCTGGGTAGCCTGCGGGTGTGGAACGACGACGAGATTCAGCCCAACACCGGCTTCCCGGCGCATCCGCATAAGGACATGGAAATCATCACCTATGTCCGCGAAGGCGCCATCACCCATCAGGACAGCCTGGGCAACAAGGGCCGCACCGAGGCCGGCGACGTCCAGGTGATGAGCGCGGGCTCCGGCATCCGGCACTCCGAGTACAATCTGGAGCCCTCCACCACCAAGATCTTCCAGATCTGGCTGCAGCCGACGCAGGCCGGCGGCCAGCCGTGCTGGGGTGCCAAGCCGTTTCCGAAGTCGGACCGCTCCGGCAGTCTCGTCACCATCGCCAGCGGCTTTCCGGCCGATACCGAGGCGCTGCCGATCCGTGCCGACGCCCGGGTGCTCGCGACCTCGCTGAAATCTGGCGAGAGCGCGCAGTACGCCTTGGGCGCGACGCGCAACGGCTACCTGGTGCCCGCGGTGGGGGCCATCGAGATCAACGGCATCCGCGTCAACGCCCGCGACGGCGTCGCGATCCGCAACGAGGCCAGCTTCACCATCACCGCGCTGGAAGATTCCGAACTGGTGCTGGTCGACGCGGCCTGACCCTCACCTCTCGTTCGTCATGGCTGGGACAAGCCCGGCCATGACAGCGTTTCAACTATCTGACCATCACTACCCAACAGGAGACTGACCATGACCAAAGTTCTCGTCCTCTATTATTCCGCCTACGGCCATATCGAGGCCATGGCGAACGCCGTTGCCGAAGGCGCGCGCGAGGCCGGCGCCACCGTCGATATCAAGCGCGTGCCCGAGCTGGTGCCCGCCGACGTCGCCAAGGCTTCGTACTACAAGATCGACCAGGCCGCGCCGATCGCGACCATCGACGATCTCGCCAATTACGACGCCATCATCGTCGGCACCGGCACCCGCTTCGGTCGCATGGCCTCGCAGATGGCCAACTTCCTCGACCAGGCCGGCGGCCTGTGGGCGAAGGGCGCACTGCACGGCAAGGTCGGCGGCGCGTTCACCTCGACGGCGACCCAGCACGGGGGCCAGGAGACTACGCTGTTCTCCATCATCACCAACCTGCTGCACTTCGGCATGACGGTGGTCGGCCTCAACTACGGCTTCCAGGGCCAGATGAAGCTCGATGAAGTCACCGGCGGCTCGCCCTATGGCGCCACCACCATCACCGGCGGCGACGGCAGCCGCCAGCCCAGCGCGAACGAGCTCGCCGGCGCCCGCTACCAGGGCAAGGTAATCGCCGAGACCGCCAAGAAGCTGCATGGCTGATACGACCGGGGCGGCGTTCTCGCAGGAGATCGCCGCCCTATTTAAGGTGGCGAGTTGAGGATTCCAACGATGCTCGACATCTATTTCATCTATCAGCTGGCGCGCCGGCCGATCCACGCGATAGCCCGGCGCTGGATGTGCCGCGGCCTGCATCGCGTTACCCGGGGCGAATACCGCTGCCCGGAATGCGGCCGCTCATAATCCGGCGATTTGATTTTCCGGTGCCGGCGCAGCATGGTCTGGCGCCATGTCCGATGCTTTTCCCCATCTTGCTGCGCTGGTCTATGACGACAGTCAGGATCCCGACGCGCTGCTGCGCGCATTCGCGGCGGAGTTGAACGGCTGCGGACGGCGCGCCGTCGGGATGGTGCAACTGGGCCAGTCCGGCGGAGCCGCGCCGCAGCTCTCCGCGCTGCTGGTCCATAGCGGCCATACCATGCGGCTGTTCCAGGATCTCGGCCCCGGTGCCACCGGCTGCAAACTCGACCTCGGACAGTTGCTTGCCGCCGGCACACAGGTGGCCGACGCGATCGACGCAGGCGCCGACCTCGTCATTATCAATCGCTTCGGCCGTCAGGAGCGCGACGGCAAGGGGCTGTCCTATCTGGTCGAGCGCGCCCTCAGCGCCGGGATTCCCGTTGTCATCGCGGTGCCCGTCGCGCGGCTCGACGACTGGATGGCGTTCTCGGGCGGCATGGCCACGCGCCTGGCCTGCGATCGGGCAGCGCTCGAGGCGTGGTGGACGGCGGCGTCCCAGGCGCGCCCGGCTGAAGTCGCCTAGACACCCTCGACTTAAGTCCATGTACGGTTGCATCGTGCGCGCTTGCCGCTGTCGCGCGGCGGTGCTAGATGTCGGGTCATCGTACAACTTCATGATGCCCCCGAACGACGAAGCGAATAGACGACGCGCCCGGGTGCTCCTACACTAGCTGCAATCTTGCCCGCAACGGGCAAACAAAAAACCGGCCAAAGTGCCGAAAACCGGAAATTCACAGGGAGGATTTCGTCCATGAGAAGAAGAGATGTCGTCAAGGGCGGCCTCGCCGCGCTCGCGGTCGGCGCCACCGGCCTCGGTCGCCTGACCCCCGCATTCGCCCAGAGCAAGATGGTGCTGAAGGCGTCCGACGTGCACCCCCTTGGCTATCCCACGGTCGAATCCGTGATCAAGATGGGTAAGAAGCTGGAGGCCGCTACCAACGGTCGCCTCTCGATCCAGATGTTCCCCTCGATGCAGCTCGGCGGCGAGAAGGAAATGATCGAGCAGGCCCAGGTCGGCGCGCTGCAGATCGCCCGCATCTCGGTCGGCGCGGTGGGTCCGGTCGTCGATGAAGTCAACGTCTTCAACATGCCGTTCGTGTTCCGCGACGCCAAGCACATGGAAGCGGTGCTGGACGGCGATATCGGTACTGAGCTGCTGAACAAGATCACCGCCAACGAGAAGACCGGCCTGGTCGCGCTGGCCTGGATGAATGCCGGCTCGCGCAACATCTACAACAGCAAGCGGCCGATCAAGTCGATGGCCGATCTCAAGGGTCTCAAGATCCGGATGATCGGCAATCCGCTGTTCATCGACACCATGAACGCGCTCGGCGGCAACGGCGTCGCGATGGGTTTCGACCAAGTCTACAGCGCGATGCAGACCGGCGTCGTCGATGGTGCCGAAAACAACCTGCCGACCTTTATCGCGCAAAACCATTATCAGGTCGCAAAATACTTCTCGATGACCGAGCACTTGATCATTCCGGAGCTGCTGGTGTTCTCGAAAGCGTCCTGGGACAAGCTGTCGAAGGACGATCAGGCGCTGGTCAAGAAGGTCGGTCGCGAGGCGCAGGCCGAACAGCGCGTGCTGTGGTACGAGGCCGAGAAAACCTCTCTCGCCAAGATGAGGGAAGTCGGTACCGAAATCGTCACGGAGATCGACAAGAAGCCGTTCCAGGAAGCGGTCAAGCCGGTCTGGGAGAAGTACGGCTCCAAATACGCCGAAATGACCAAGCGCATTACCGCGGTCAGCTAACACGTCCTCATTCCGGGCTGCGCTCCACCTTTGGGGAGCAGTCCGGAATGTATTTTCCCAGTGGGATACATTCTTTGGTTTGCGCGCGCGACGCTCGCGCCGGACGATATCGTCTCTCACGTCACTGAAATTTCACAGCCAAGGTCAGTATGTCCCAAGTCAGTTCCGAGATGGCGATGCCAGATCAACCCGCCGGCTTGTTCCGGCGTGCGATGAATACGGTCTACTGGACCGGAGCGGTGTTTTCCTGCGTGGCACTGGTGGTGATTTCGGCGATCATCCCGTGGGCCGTCTACACCCGCTACATTCTGAACAGCGCGGCATCGTGGCCCGAGCCGCTGGCCGTGCTACTGACCATCGCCGTCACCTTCATCGGCGCTGCCAACTGCTACCGGCAGCGCATTCACATGAACATGACGGTGGGCACCAACCTGTTGCCGCCGCGCTTTCGCGTTCATGCCGCCTTCATCAGCGAATTGCTGATGGGCGTCATTGCCCTGTTCATGGTGATCTGGGGCCTGAAGCTGGTCAACGCGACATGGGGCAATTCGGTCGATGAGTTTCCCTTTTTGTCGGTCGGCATCACCTATCTGCCGATCCCCGTCAGCGGCGCCATGATGTTGCTGTTCGTGCTTGAGCGACTGACCATCGGGCCGCCGCCGCAGGACGGCAGCGACGCCCATATCCCGCTCGATTAAACATCATACCAGATAGAAAAGACTGACATGGACATCGCGGTTCTGCTTCTCAGCATGTGTCTGTTCTTCGCCGTCGGCATGCCGATCGCGTTCGCGCTCGCGCTCGCCGCGCTGGTCGGCGCGCTGTGGATCGATCTTCCAGTCGCCGCGGTTATGCAGCAGCTCTCCAGCGGCGTCGGCAAGGTGTCGATGCTGACGGTGCCGTTCTTCGTGCTCGCCGGCGCCATCATGGCGGAAGGCGGCATGGCGAAGCGGCTTGTCGATTTCGCCGCCGTCGTGGTCGGCTTCACGCGGATTCGCGGCGGCCTGTCACAGGTCAACATTCTCGCCACCACGATCATGTCAGGCATTTCCGGATCCTCGGTCGCCGATACGTCGGCGATCGGCTCGGTGATGATCCCGCAGATGGCGGCGCAGGGCTATCCGCGCGTGTTCGCCACCAACGTCACCATCTCGGCGTCGGTGCAGGCGATCCTGGTGCCACCGAGCCACAACGCGGTGATCTATTCGCTGGCCACCGGCGGCGTGGTCTCGATTACCAGCCTGTTCCTCGCCGGCATCGTGCCGGGCCTGCTGCTCGGCTTCTCGATCATGCTGCTGTGCCTGTATTTCGCCTATCGCGACGGCCACCCGAAGGGTGAGCCGGTGCCGATCAAGCAGGCGGTAAAAATGCTCGGCGACGCCACTTGGGGCATCGTCACGCTAGTCATCGTGCTCGGCGGTATCCTCACCGGCGTGTTCACGCCGATCGAGGCCGGAGCGGTCGCCTGCGTCTGGGCCTTCTTCGTGACCATGTTCATCTACCGCGACTACAAGTGGTCGGAATTGCCGATGCTGACCTATCGCACCCTGCAGACGGTGGCGATGGTGCTGACACTGGTCGCCACCGCGTCCTGTTTCGGCTATGTCGCCGCGATCATGCAGATGCCGGCGCATATGACGGAATTCTTTGTCGCGATCTCCGGCAACAAATACGTGCTGCTGATGTGGCTCAACATCATGCTGCTGGTGCTCGGTACCGCGCTCGATCTGGCGCCGCTGCTGCTGATCTGCACGCCGATCCTGCTGCCGGTGGTGAAGAATTTCGGCATCGACCCCGTGCATTTCGGCATCGTCATGCTGCTCAACCTCGGCATCGGCCTGTTGACGCCGCCGGTCGGCACCACGTTGTTCGTCGGCTGCGCGATCGGCAAGGTCTCGGTGGACGAGGTGATGAAGGGCATCTGGCCGTTCTACTACGTGATGTTCGCGGTCCTGATGCTGGTGACCTACGTGCCGTGGTTCTCGATGGCGCTGCCGCACGCGTTCGGGTTCAGGTGAGTGCAGTTGTTGTCCCCGCGAAGGCGGGGACTCACACGCTGAAGATTTGAGTAACGCTACGATCGCGGCTCGGCCGTTTCGCTAAACCTGCACGGCGTATGGATCCCGGATAGGCGTTCGCTTCGCTCACTTGTCCGGGACGACAGCGAAGAGGCCCGCCTAAACTTCCAACGCCAACTGCCGATACCGTTCCTTGCCGTTCAACAAATGCCGCCGCATGGCGTCGCGGGCCTTGCGCGGCGAGCGCGCGGTGATCGCATCGACGATCACCTGGTGTTCGCGCTCGACGCTTTCGAGATAGCGCGTCTGCAACTCGGCGTTACCCTCGAAGGTACGGATGCTCTGGCGCGGGATGATCAGCCCGCCGAGAAATTCCAGGAAGCCGACGAAGCGCGAGTTCTGCGTGGCGATGGCGATCGCGAAATGAAAGTCGAAATCCTCCTTCACCGCGCGGTCGCCATTGGCGATGGCGCGGCTGAAAGTCGCCGCCGCCCGGGCGATGGTCTTGAGCTGGGTCGCGGTGGCACGCTCGGAGGCAAACGCGGCGGCCTCGATCTCGACAGCGGTGCGCAGTTCAAGAATCTCGATCACGCTGCCGAGCGAACCCAGCCCGTCGGGATCGATGGCATAAGGTTGCTGGGTAGGATCCGAATTGACGAATGCGCCGGCGCCCTGCCGGGTCATCACCAGGCCACGCGCGCGCAGCGCCGAGATCGCCTCGCGTACGACGGTGCGGCTGACGCCCATCGCCGCCATCATCGCCTGTTCGGTCGGCAGCCGCGCGCCGGCGGGGAGTTGCCCCTCCGTAATCTGGGCGGCGATGCGCTCGACCACTTCCTCGGTGCGCCGCCGCACCGGATCGAGCGGCCGCAGCAGCGGCGGGGACGATGCAGCGCCTGATTTTTTGCGTGCGGGCTTGGCTTTGTCTTGTACGGTCATCGTACAACTTGGCTATCACCGCGGGAGTGGCCGGGCAAGGTCCGCGCTGCGTCTTCCCTCTTCTACAGGGGAGGAAGAAGGCCGGCATGGATTGGGGGCGATGAGCAGCCGTCGAAGGAGTAGCAGCAGGCCCGGGGGCTACTCGACGTCGGGAAGCCGAAGATCGCACTCCACCCAGGCGCCCTTGATGGCAAACCGGACAAACGGCGAATCCGGGCCGACGCTTTGCAGCGGCGCCAGGAACTGGGCGTCGGCCGGACTGCGCAGGTGAAACAGCACGTGGCTGGCGCTCATGGTGTTGCGCGACAGCCAGACGATTCCGGAAAACAGCTCGATCAGCAACTGCCCGTAGCCGGCGAGATCCTTGCCGCCAAAATCATAGAGCGGCGACACCGTCATGAAGCGCGCGCGTAGCACCGGGCCTTCGAACTTGGCCATCAACAGCTTGTTGACCTGGCAGAAAGCGTGCGGGACCGTGCCGTCATAGAGGCCGAACAGCCCGGCCTTGCCGCCTTGCTGCATCTGCAGATCGAGCGCCGCGAACGGGCCGAGCGCGAAGGTCGAAAAATCCTCTTCGATGGCTTCGGCCGCTTTGCGCCACTGGCCCTTGAGCGACCCCCAGGACCGGTCGGCGTCGCTGATCGGCACAAGCCGCATGGTCCCAAGTCCCCCGAACAAAATTCTCGTCGCTCCGGCGCGTACCGTAGTTCCATACCTTCAACATAAAGATAACGGCGACTCGCGGCCAATCTGCCACGGCCGCGGGCGCAGGCACAACGCGGTCAGCCATCGCCAGTGGGATTTACAGGGATTGTTGACGTCGACCGTGACCGGGCCGCTCAGGCGCCGGTGGCGCGCAGGCCCTCAGCCGCCACGGCGACGATCGACGCCAGCATGCGCCAGGTTCTGGCGAGCGGCTTGCGGAGAATGGGGCTGTTCAGTCGCATGTCGGGGTCCGGTACCGCCGCGCATCCGGCGCGGCTTGACGTCCTTGCAGACGACAACCGGAAAATCGTGCGCCACGGCGGCCAAGTCCAGCCCGCCGCGAAAATAGCAACGCCCGCACTGGTGGCGGGCAAATGGCGATGCGGTTGTGCTGTTTCCGGCGCGGCCGGCAGACGAAAATTCCAGATCGAACGGAACGGATTTTGCGCCGTGCCGTTGTCCCGACGAAGAAAACAGGATCGCTCGCTGTGTCAATCACGGCGCCGGACGCGGATAGCCAATAGCGTTCCAGTCTTCGACGAGCAGGCAATTCGGGGCGCGCAGTCCCAGCATTGCCTGCTCGTTTTTCGTTGGCGGGCGCCGTGCGCTGCCATTTCCTCCCGGCGGTTTTGACCCTATACGGGCATTTGGCGGCGCGCTGCGCCGGCCGATCCGTTGCGGAGAGACATATCGATGCTGCCGGCCTATGTGATCCATGCCAAATCGCTGCCCGAGCGCACGGATCACATCCAGCGCGAGCTCGACCGCGCCGGCATTGCCTTCGAGTGGGTGCTGGATTTCGACGCCGATGAGATCACCTCCGACGTCGATCAGGCCTATTTCGCGGCAGGCGCCGACCTGACGCTGCGGCAGAAATCCTGTGCGCTGAAGCACATCGTCGCCATGCAGCGGATCTGCGAGCGCGGCCAGGACCAGGCGCTGATCTTCGAGGACGATGCGCAGCTGGTGCCGGATTTTTGCGCGCAGCTCGCGCGCGTGCTGGCCGAGGCCGAACGCTGGCCGCGGCCGCGCATTCTGCATCTCGGCGCCGCCACCAATTTCTACACCCCGGCGGCGCAGCTCCGCGCCGGCCAGATCGTCTACCCCGGTAACCGCGTTCGCAACATGGAAGCCTATGTGCTCGGCGCACCCGAAGCGCAGGCGCGGCTCGACTGGATCGCGCGGCATCCCATGCACGAGCCGATCGACATCGCCTTCAACTCGGGCGATCCCGCCATGGGCATTCCATTTCTGTGGCCCGAGCCGCCGTTGGCGGAGCAGGGCAGCCTCAACGGCGCGTTCAAGAGCTCGCTCGACCGCAAGGGCCACGGCCAGCTACGGCTGCGCGTGCAGTTCGCCGTGCAGAAGTTTCGGCGGCGCTATTTGAAGCGCTGGATGAA
>NZ_JAQGJD010000152.1 GCF_028290785.1 Tardiphaga sp.
GGCGGGCGGCGCGCCCGGCGCGGGCGCCTGGGCCTGGGCGCTGGGGGCAACAACCGTGGCGGTCAGGGCCGTCGCCGCCAGCAGGGCGAGAACCCGCCCGCGCGGCAACACCGACGCGGCCAAGAGACGGAAATTCATTGCGGAAAACCCTTTCTGAACGGTGGCGCCCGAAACCCGGAGGCGGCGCTGACTCTGACCCGTTGGCGGGTGTCTCGTTGCCAATTAAGGCTGTTACGTGACAGGCCGCGCCGTCCTCGTCAATTGCAAGCCTTCAATACAGCGGCGGACGAAAAGATCAATGGCGACAACCGTATTTGATGCACGGCACACGAAGTTGATAGCAGCCATGTTAATGTTCCCCAGTGAGCTGTACCGAATCAAATCGAACGCGCGCTCCCCGTCTTTCGCGCTGGCCGCGCCGCGCAGGCTTGGCCATGGCGCTGGTATGGATCACCGCCTCCGGCCAGGCGGCGGCAGAGCCAGCCCATGCCATCGCCATGCACGGCGCGCCCGCCCTGCCCGTCGGCTTCACGCAAATGCCTTATGCCAACCCCGATGCGCCGAAGGGCGGACGGCTGGTGCAGGGCATCCTCGGCACATTCGACAGCCTCAACCCGTTCATCGTGCGCGGCCTCGCGGTGCAGCAGGTACGCGGCTTCGTGGTCGAAAGCCTGATGGCGCGCGGCAACGACGAGGCCTTCACGCTGTACGGCCTGCTCGCCCGGAGCGTCGAAACCGACGACGTCAGGAGCTACGTCACGTTCCGGATCGACCCGCGCGCCAGTTTCTCCGACGGCAAGCCGGTGCTCGCCGAGGACGTGCTGTTCTCCTGGCAGTTGCTGCGCGACAAGGGCCGCCCCAACCATCGGCAGTATTATTCCAAGGTGGCGAAGGCCGAGGCGATCGATGAGCGCACGGTCCGCTTCGACTTCGGCGGCCAGGGCGACCGCGAACTGCCGCTGATCCTCGGCTTGATGCCGGTATTGCCGAAACATGCCGTCAACGCCGAGACTTTCGAGGAGACTTCGATGGCGCCGCCCTTGGGGTCGGGTCCGTATCGCGTCACGGCGTTAAAGCCCGGTGCTGCGGTGACGCTGACGCGCAACCCGGACTATTGGGGCCGCGACCTGCCGGTCAATCGCGGGCTGTGGAACTTCGATGAGATCAAGCTCGATTACTACCGCGAGGCCAACGGGCATTTCGAGGCGTTCAAGCGCGGCCTGTACGATTTCCGCGTCGAGAGCGAACCGCTGCGCTGGCACGATGGCTATGATTTCCCGGCGGCGCGATCCGGCGAGGTGATCCGTGACGCCATCAAGACCGGGCTGCCGAAACCTTCCGAATTTCTGGTGTTCAACACGCGGCGTCCGGCGTTCGCGGACGTCCGCGTCCGCCAGGCGCTGACACTGCTGTTCGATTTCGAGTGGATCAACCGGACCTATTTCTTCGGACTTTACGCACGCTCCGCCGGCTTCTTCCCGGGCTCCGAACTGTCGGCCTATGCGCGTCCTGCGGATGATCGCGAGCGCGCGCTGCTGCAGCCCTATCGCGCGCGGATTCCCGCCGACATTCTCGACGGCAGCTATCGCCTGCCGGTCAGCGATGGCTCCGGCCGCGATCGTCCGGCGCTGCGCGCCGCGCTGAAGCTGCTGGCGCAGGCCGGCTACGACCTCGACGACACCGTGCTGCGGCAACGCGACACCAAGACGCCGTTCGCCTTCGAAATCCTTGTCACCACCCGCGACCAGGAACGCATCGCGCTGGCCTTCGCGCGCGACCTCAAGCGCGCCGGTATCGTCGCGACCGTGCGCGCGATCGATGCCGTGCAGTTCGACCAGCGCAAGCTGAATTATGACTTCGACATGATCCAGAATCGCTGGGACCAGTCGCTGTCGCCGGGTAACGAACAGTCGTTCTACTGGGGCTCGGAAGCCGCGGACCTGCCCGGTACCCGCAACTACATGGGCGCCCGGGATCCGGCCATCGACGCCATGATCGCAACACTGCTGGAAGCCCGCGATCACGGCCCGTTCGTCGATGCCGTGCATGCGCTCGACCGCGTGCTGATCTCGGGCTTCTACGCCATACCGCTCTACAACGTTCAGGAACAATGGATTGCGCGATGGAATCGGATAGAACGACCTGCAACTACCGCGTTGACCGGCTACCTGCCGGAAACCTGGTGGTCGAAGCCTCAGCTGAACCGGAAGTGATCCAGTGAACGCACCCAACGCCTCGCCGACGCTCGATGGTCTGTTCCGCCGCGTGCTGGGCCGCCAGCCGGAGGCGCTGGCGCTGGTCGATCCCGCCGACAAGATGCGCGTCACCGCGACGCCGCCGAAGCGGCTCAGCTTCGCAGAAGCCGACAAGGCAATCTCGGCGCTGGCGGCGCACTTTATCCAGGCGGGACTGCCGGCGAATTCGGTGATCGCGGTGCAGTTGCCGAATACCGTGGAATTCATGCTGACGGTGCTGGCCGCGCACCGCGCCGGACTGGTCGTGGCGCTGCTGCCGCAGCTGTTCCGGCAGGCCGAACTGACCACGGCACTGAACCGCACCGGCGCCCGTGCCATCGTGACCTCCAGCAAGATCGACGGCGTCAGCCACGCCGACCTGGTGATGAACGCCGCCGCTGAAGCGTTTTCGATCCGCTATGTCGGCGGCTTCGGCAACGATCTGCCCGAAGGCATGATGGCGCTCGATGAGGTCATGGCCGACGAATTTGACGAGCCCGTCGCCGTGACCCAGGACGCCCGCCGCGCCGCGATCATCACCTTCGACGTCACCGCCGACGGGTTTCGCGCGGTGCCGCGCACCCATCTGAACCTGATTTCCGGCGGCCTGACGGTGTTCCTGGAGAGCGGTCTGCCGCAAGGCGCCAGCATCCTGTCGGCGCTGGCGCCCTCCTCCTTCGCCAGCGTCGCGTCGTCGCTGGTCACCTGGCTGCTGTCGGGCGGCGTGCTGGCGCTGCATCACCCGTTCGACAGCGATGTTCTGGAACGCGAGATCAACGCTTTGGGCTGCGACGTGCTGGTGGCGCCCGCACCGCTGGCGCAGCGCCTCGCGGAAGCCGGCCTGCTCGACCGCGCGCCCACGCTGCGCCACGTGCTCGGCCTGTGGCGCGCGCCGGAACAGGTCGCCACCAGCGCGGCATGGATCGACGGACACTCCACCCTTACCGATATCTATCTGTTCGGCGAGGCCGGCCTGTTCGGCGCCCGCCGCGGCACGGATGGCCTGGCGGTGGCGATCATGCCCGGCTCGCACGGCGCGCCGCGCGCGGTCGCCAGCTCGTCGATCGCCGGCGAGATCCTGCTGACGCCGAAGGGGACGCTCGGCCTGCGCGGCCCGATGGTGCCGGTGCTGGCCTATGCGGCCTCCACCGAGCCTAGCCATTCACTGATCGCCGCCAAGCCGGTGGACTATGTCGATACCGGTTTTGCCGCGCGGCTCGACCGTGCCACCGGTGCGATCTGTATCACCGCGCCGCCCACCGGCATCATGGCCGTCGGCGGCTACCGCTTCCTGTCGCAGGACCTCAGCGAATGGGGCAAGCGGCTCGGCCAGAACGCCATGCTGACGGCGCTGCCGGACCAGCTCAGCGGCTATCGCCTGGCCGGCCGCGCCAGCGACAATGCAAGGGCCCGCGACGCATTGACCGAACTCGGTCTCAACCCGTTGATGGTGGAAGCTTTTCGCGACCGTCCCGCGGCCGATTGAGCGGATTTGCAAGGTTTCCATTGACCGGGCGTTAAGGACGCCTGGCCTAGCGTGCGCCATCCAACATTGCGCACCGGTATCCCATGTCCGACCAGGCTCCCATCGTCATCGTCTCGGCCCGGCAGCCTACCGCGTTCTCGTCGGCGCTGGCCGCCAGCAACATGTTTCCGCTGATCGATGCGACCTGGGACGAAGCGCTGGACGCCGTCGCCCGTGTCCAGCCGGCGGCTGTGCTGGTGTCGGCTACCGGCGACGACATGACCACGTTCCAGGCGCTGGCCAAACGACTCAGCGCCAAGCAACCTTACGTGCCGCTGATCGCCATCGATCCGGTGACGTCGTTGCCCGGCCATACCGTTCCGTTCACGCAAACTTTCGGCAATTTTGACCGGCTCGGCGCGCGGCTCCGCAACGCCCTGCGGGTGCGCACGCTGCACGCCACGGTGATGCGTCGCCTTACCGCCGAAAACGTCCAGCGCACTTCGCTGCAAACGCCAGATCCGCTCGAAGACGCCACCGTGATGCTGATCGGCCGCGGCGCCGGCTACCCCGCGCTGTCGGTGGCGTTCGGCGAACGCGTCGGCGTCGTCGGCGCGCTTAGCATCGAGGCCGCCGCCAAGCATCTCAACAGCCGCGACCTCGACGGCATCGTCATCGGCGAAGGTTTCAGCCAGCGCGTGGTCGATGCGTTTCTCACGGTGCTGGCCGAAGACGCCCGCTTCCGCAATCTGCCGGTGGTCGTCACCACGCCAGGTCTCGCCCCCAGCTACGAACTCGCCAATCTCGAAATGAGTTCAGGCGATGCCGCCAATGTTGCGGCCACGGCGCTGCCGCTGGTTCGCCAGCATGCTTTCGAGGCGCGCCTGAGCCGGGCGCTGAAATCGATCGATTCCGACGGGCTGCTGGACTCCGACACGGGACTGCTGACACGCGCGGCGTTCGAACGCGATTTCGCCACCGCCGTCTATCAGACCCAGTCGCGTGGCGGCGGCTTGTCGGTGGCGCGATTTGCGTTCGACGCCGTTCCCGAACGCGCCCGGCTCGATGCCGCGCGAATCCTCAGCCGGCTGATGCGGCAGATGGATTTCGGCACGCTGCAGACGGACGGTTCGATCGTCGTGGCATTTGCCGAAACCGACCTGCGTAACGCCCACATGATAGCCAAGCGGGTATCCAGCGTGATCAAGCATACGATGCATGGACCGAAGCGCGATGCGCGCAACGATCCGTATGTTTCGCTGGCTACATTGCTGCCGAACGACAACGCCAAATCGTTGCTGGCGCGGCTCCAGGACGATGTCACCCGCCGGGCGGCGGCGTCGTAAGATTCCCAAAACTGGGTTCGGAACGAACACGGCTAACCCGCATTGTAGGTCCATTGTCACAATGGAGACCACAATGAAAAAGCTTGCACTGATCACCGCTTCACTCGCCTTGCTCGCCACGCCGGTTCTGGCACAGTCCACCACCACGACGGGCAATGCTCCGGCTAACGCGAAGTTCTCGACGGTGTCGAAGGATGAGATGTTCAGCTCGAAGCTGAAGGGTCTCAACGTCTACAATCAAAAGGAAGAGTCGATCGGCGAGATTTCCGACCTGGCCTTCAAGAATGACAAGATCGAAGCCATGATCCTGTCGGTCGGCGGCTTCCTTGGCGTCGGCGAGCACTATGTTGCCGTGTCGCCTGCTTCGGTCAACGTCAAGTATGACAGTAAGAACAGCAAGTGGACCGCGACCATGAACACCACCAAGGACGCGCTGAAGGCGGCTCCGGAATTCAAGTATCCGAAGTAAGCTACGCGCCCGAGCGAACAACGGCCGTCGGCAGTCATGCCGGCGGCCGTTTTCGTTTGGCCGGGTATGTTCCCCGGATGCTGCGCAACGCGCGGCGTTTGCCGCGTGGTGCGCTGCTGATCCGGGGTCCCGGTCCGCGAAGAAGAGACCGGGATCCCGGCTCTGCGGAGCGGCATGAAGAATGCCGCACCGCGTCCGGGAAACGAGCGCTAAGCCGCCTTCTTTTTCTCCGCCAGATTGGCCAGCGCGCGCATGATCTCCGTCGCGCCTTCGAGGCGCTCTTCCGGGGTTTCCCATTCCTGCAGGAAAACGACCTTCATGTCGGGACGTACTTTCGCGGCCTGGCCGTAGGAGCGGATGAAATACACCAGCCGGTCCGGCTCCGCGAACTTGTTGTCGCGGAAGGTGATGACGGCGCCCTTCGGGCCGGCATCGAGCTTCTCGACATTGGCACGGCGGCAGTACGCCTTGATCGCCGCGATCTTGAAAAGATAGCGCACCTCGTCCGGCAACACGCCAAAGCGGTCGCGCAGCTCCGCCGCAAAATTCTCGATCTCGTCGTCGGTCTCGAGATCGGCGAGCCGGCGATACAGCGACAGCCGCACCGCGAGGTCGGCGACGAAATCGTCGGGGATCAGCACCGGCATGCCGACGGTGATGCTCGGCGACCACCTGTCGGCGACGGGTTCGGAGACACCGGCCTTGAGGTTGAGGATCGCCTCCTCCAGCATCGACTGGTACAGCTCGAAACCGACTTCCTTGATATGGCCGGACTGTTCCTCGCCGAGCAGGTTGCCGGCGCCGCGGATGTCGAGATCGTGCGATGCGAGCTGAAAGCCGGCGCCGAGCGTCTCCAGCGACTGCAGCACCTTGAGCCGGCGCTCCGCATGCGCGGTGATCTTGGCCTGCGCCGGCAACGTGAACAGCGCGTAGGCGCGCAGCTTCGAGCGGCCGACCCGGCCACGCAACTGGTATAGCTGCGCCAGGCCGAACATGTCGGCGCGATGCACGATCAGCGTGTTGGCGGTGGGGATGTCGAGTCCGGACTCGACGATGGTGGTGGACAGCAGCACGTCATATTTGCCGTCGTAGAACGCCGACATGATGTCCTCAATGACCGTCGGCGCCATCTGGCCATGCGCGACGGCGACCTTCATCTCCGGCACGTGCTTGTCGAGGAAATCCTTGACGTCGGCGAGGTCGTCGATGCGCGGCACCACGTAGAACGCCTGCCCGCCGCGGTAGCGCTCGCGCAGCAGCGCCTCGCGGATCATCAGCGGATCGTGCGGGGCTACGAAGGTGCGCACCGCGAGCCGATCGACCGGTGGCGAAGCGATGATGGAGAGATCGCGGACGCCGGTCAGCGCGAGCTGCAGCGTGCGCGGGATCGGCGTCGCGGACAGCGTCAGCACGTGGACGTCGGCCCGCATCTGCTTCAGGCGCTCCTTGTGGGTGACGCCAAAATGCTGCTCCTCATCGACCACGACGAGGCCGAGGTCCTTGAACTTGATCGACTTGCCGAGCAGCGCGTGGGTACCCACGACGATGTCGATGGTGCCGTCGGCAAGGCCCTTCTTGACCTGCGTCATGTCCTTCGGCGTTACCAGCCGCGAGGCCTGGGCGACATTGACCGGGAAGCCCTTGAAGCGCTCGGTGAAGTTCTTGGCGTGCTGGCGCGCCAGCAGCGTGGTCGGGACGACGATGGCGACCTGCTTGCCTTCCAGTGCGATCGCAAAGGTCGCGCGCAGCGCCACTTCGGTCTTGCCAAAGCCGACGTCGCCGCACACCAGCCGGTCCATCGGCCGGCCGCTTTCGAGATCGCCCAGCGCGGCGTTGATCGCCGACTGCTGGTCCTCGGTCTCTTCATAGGGGAAGCGCGCGCAGAACTCGTCGTAAAGATGCGGCTGCACGTGCGTCTTCGGCGACTCGCGCAGATGCCGCTCTGCGGCAATCTTGATCAGCTCGCCGGCGATTTCCTGGATGCGGTTCTTCAGCTTGGCCTTGCGGGCCTGCCAGCCAGAGCCGCCGAGCTTGTCGAGCTCCACATTAGCGGTGTCAGAGCCGTAGCGCGACAGCAGCTCGATGTTCTCGACCGGGAGAAACAGTTTCGTCTCGTTGGCATAGCGCAGTTCGAGGCAGTCATGCGGCGCGCCACCGACCTGCAGCGTCTGTAGCCCGACGAAACGTCCGATGCCGTGCTCGACATGGACGACAATATCGCCGGCGGCCAGGCTGGTGACCTCAGAGATGAAGTTGTCGAGTTTTCGCGTCGCCTTGCGCGGGCGAACCAGGCGGTCGCCCAGAATGTCCTGTTCGCTGATGACGGCAATCTGGTCGGTTTCGAAACCGGATTCCATGCCGACCACGGCCAGCATGGTCTGGTTGCGCGGCGTCGCCAGCACGGTGCGCCAGGAATTGACCGAGGTGGTGTTGAGCAGCTTGTGGTCCTTGAGCATGCTGCCCATGCGGTCGCGCGAGCCCTCGCTCCACAGCGCGACGACGACCTTCTTGCGCGCGGCTTGCAGCGCCTCGATATGCGCCACTACCGAAGCAAACACGTTGACCGAGGAGTCGGAGCGCTCGGTGAGAAAGTTCCGCCCTGCCCGCGCGCCGGCATCGACCACGCCGGCGCCCTGCTCGGGCACCGCGAACGGCGTCAGCCGAGCCAAAGCGACGTCCGTCAGCCGATCCTGCCATTCGTCCGACGTGAGATAGAGCCGGTCCGGCGGCAGCGGCTTGTAGATCGCGCCGCCGCCGGGGATGCCCATGGCTTCCCTGCGGGCCTCGTAATAGTCGGTGATCTGCTTGAAGCGTTCGCTGGCCGCCGCTTCGCCTTCCGGCTCGATCGCGATCGGCGTGCCGTCGAGATAGTCGAACAGCGTGTCCATCCGCTCCTGGAACAGCGGCAGCCAGTGCTCCATGCCGGGGTGGCGACGGCCTTCGCTGACGGCTTCGTAGAGCTGGTCGTCACGCTCCGGCGCCCCGAACTGCGCCACATAACCCATGCGGAAGCGCTTGATGGTCTCGGTGACGAGCTGGAACTCCGAGATAGGAACGAGATCGAGCGCGCGCATGTCGAAGTGGGTGCGCTGGGTCTCGGGATCGAAGCTGCGGATCGATTCCAGGCTGTCGCCGAAGAAGTCGAACCGCACGGGCTGGTCGAGGCCGGCGGGAAACAGGTCGAGAATGCCGCCGCGTACGGCATATTCGCCGGGCTCGCGCACGGTACCGGAGCGATTGTAGCCGTTGTGCTCGAGCCAGGCGACGATGCTATCCATCGGCACCACATTGCCCGGCGCCACCGACAGCGCCTGCACCGCGATCACGTCGCGCGCCGGCACCCGCTGCAGGATGGCATTCACCGTGGTCAGCACGATCAGCGGCTTCTCGCTGCCCTTCAGGCGCGCCAGCCGCGCCAGGGTGGTCAGCCGCTGCGCCAGCACGCCGCCATGCGGCGAAACGCGGTCATAGGGCTGGCAGTCCCACGCCGGAAACTGCATCACCCCGAGATCGGGCGCGAAAAACTCCAGCGCCCGCGCGAGATTTTGCATCCGCGTGCCGTCGCGGCACACCACGGCGAGGCTCACCGCGGGCGGCTTCGGCTTGGCCGCGATCGCCCGCGCCAGATCCGAGATGATCAGGCCTTCAGCGCCGTCGGCGACATTGGCAAAGGTCAGCGCACGGCCGGGTGACAGCTGCGCCGCGGGAGAGACGGTCGGCGCTTTCATGCCGGCTTGTCCAGATTGCGGAAGCTCTTGATGCGTTCGAACAGCGGCGTGTGAAATTCAGGCGGCAGTTCGACCTCGCCAACGAAAGCCGGATACAGGTCGGGATCCTCCAGGCCGATCAAAGCCTCGAGCTGTGTGAGTTCGAGGTCGGCCAGGATACCGATCTCGGCGTCGGCGAAGCGGCCGAGAATCAGGTCCATCTCGCGGGTGCCGCGGTGCCAGCAGCGGAACAGCAGCCGCTTGCGGCGGTCATCCAGGCCGTTGCTCGATCGTGTCGTACCCGTCATCTGCCCATCCCGTGAACGCCGAAAGCCCGGACGTGCCGGGGAGGCTGATATAGCGGTCGTGTCAGGCGCTGTCAGCACCTGATCGCGCATTGCTTTCGCCTCGAAATGCATTCAAGTCTCGGCAATACCGTTGGTTCACTTCGCCCCTGGCGAGCTTACCGAGTTGTCGATGCGTCCTGCCCTGCTCAATCCGCTGTTTGCGCCGGTCACCAC
>NZ_JAQGJD010000325.1 GCF_028290785.1 Tardiphaga sp.
TGGCGATCCCAGCAGGATTCGAACCTGCAACCCACGGAGTAGAAATCCGTTACTCTATCCAGTTGAGCTATGGGACCGTCGGGGTGTTCATAGCATTGCCAATATGAAAAATCCGCTTCCGCGCCAAGCCTGTCCCGGTGCATTTCGCGGCAAGGGCTGTGCTTCACCCACAAAAAAACCCGCCGTTTCCGGCGGGTTTTTCGAAATCCATAGCAAGAAGGCTTAGCCGACCCGGAGGTTTTCGGCCGAGGTCTTGCCGCGGTTTTCCTGCTCTTCGAAGCTGACCTTGTCGCCCTCATTGAGGGAGCCGAGGCCGGCACGTTCGACTGCGGAGATGTGCACGAAGACATCCTTGCCGCCGTTGTCCGGCTGAATGAATCCGAAACCCTTGGTTGCGTTGAACCACTTTACCACGCCTGTCGTCACTGCACTCTCCTGGTTAAATCGTCAGCGTTCATAGCAGGTCCGATCACCGACCGCCACCGCCAAACGCCATTTTTGTTGATCGCCGTACTTTTACCGGCGGGGCGCCGCGCGCCCAAGCCGGGGGTGTCCGGATGTGGAAAGGGCCGGCATTGCTGCCGGCCCCGTTATTCTTCCGATGGGAAGAAATCAGTACTTCGCGGGGGTCAAACCGGCGCCGAAGCTGCCCAGGTTGAAGCGGTAGTTCAGGCCAGCCTTGACGGTGTGCTCGTCGTTACGGGTCGAACCGAAGCTGGCGAGCGCCGGCGCTGCGAACGAGGTCTTGCCGAAGTCGTAGTACTGGTACTCGACCTTGCCCGACCAATTCTGGGTGAACAGGTATTCCAAGCCGGCGCCGACGGTGTAGCCGTCCTTGCTGCCGTTCACGCCGGCAACGCCGCCAACAACGGGCACAACCAGGTTGCGGTCCATTTCAGCCCAGGCGTAACCGCCCTTGACGTACAGCAGGGCCGGACCCCAGGTGTAACCAACGCGGCCGGTAACCGAGCCGATTTCCTTGATGTTCGAACCGTAGGTGTAGCCAAGGCCAGGAGCCGGGAACACGACGGTGTTGCTGCTGTTGCCGGTCCAGGAGTACTGGGCTTCAACACCGAACACCCAGTTCGGAGCGAACTGATAGTCGTAGCCGCCCTGAACGCCGCCCATGAACTGGCCATCGTTGTTGTTGTTGGAAACGCCGGCGAAGCCGTTGTTGCCCGAGAACGCGCCGCCGACGTGGCCGCCGATGTAGAAACCGGTCCAGTTGTAGATCGGGGCTGCGACGTAGGCCGGGGCCTTCGTGTAGGGGCGCGCTGCGAGATCAGCGGCGGAAGCCGACGAGGCCAAAGCGATGAAGGCGACAGAAGCGAGCAGAATTTTTTTCACGAGAACTCTCCGAAGGATCGACCCGACTGGGTGATGTTGATTTGACCCTATAGGTTTTGGCCGGGCTGACTGTCACTCCCTTGCAACAGCCAGCCTCAACCCGACCATCCACAGCAGCCACGTACCTTTTAAGGCAAATTGAATGCAGTTCCGCTGCTGCATGGTGAAGACCGCGTTAATAATCGATCTGCGCAGGTAGCCGTTGATGCACGCGGTTCGCCAAGCGTGTGCGGGTAGCGACCGCGTGGCGACCGATGCGACGCGAATCGCATCGAGAATCGACGTTTGCCGCGCCCATGCGGGTCGCCGTGAAAATTGTTCGGCCCGCCGATCTCCACCGAACCGGATGCCGGATGGCCGCGACATACCGATGGCGATGTGGCTTTACCTTTGGCAGGGCTCACCGCCATGATGCGGAACATTCGCGCAGGAATCGCAGCCTGCCGGGTTCGTCACCGTATTTCCGAGACGATCGAAGGTCGGTAGCCGCTCGTGCCACAGTCCGTCACCATTTTGCGCACCGCTGAACGCCTGCAGGCGTTCGCTCGTGCAGGGAGCCTTCCATGATTGCTTTGGTTCGCGCTGTCAGCATCTGCGCCGCGCTGGCGTTCGGCATCGTTTCCGCCGGGGCGGCCGACAAGGCCTTTCGACGCGACGATCTCGCCGATTCGGCGATCAAGCTGGAAGCCCAGATCAAGAGCGAGGCGGGAGCGGTCGCCAAATCGGCGGCGACCTTGCGCAGCGATGCCGACGCCGCCTTCAAGCGCGGCGACTATCGCGCCGGGCTGACCACACTGGGCCAGATCGTGGCGATATCGCCCGACGACAGCGGCAACTGGCTGCGGCTGGCCAAGACCATCTTCCAGATCCGGCCGGCAACCTCGACCGAAACCACCTTCCTGCTGGAGCGCGCCTCCACCGCCGCCTACATCGCCTATCAGCGCGCCGGCAATGCCGGCGAGGAGGCCGAATCGCTGGCCGTGCTGGGCCGTGCCATGGCCGACCGAAAACTGTGGCGTCCGGCGCTGGATACGTTGCGGCTGTCGCTCGACCTGCGCGAGGTCGCCGATGTCAGAGGTCAATATGAGAAGCTGCGCGACGATCACGGCTTCCGGCTGCTGGATTACACCGTGGACTCGGATTCCGCCTCGCCGCGGGCCTGTTTCCAGTTCTCGGAAGATCTTGCCAAGCGGGTCGATTTCGCGCCGTTCCTGGCGTTGGCCGGCAGCGACAAGCCGGCGCTGAGCTCGGAGGAGAAGCAGCTCTGCGTCGAAGGCCTCAAGCATGGCGAGCGCTACAACATCAATCTGCGCGCCGGCCTGCCATCGACGGTGAAGGAGAGCCTGCCGAAATCCGCCGAGTTCAACATCTATGTCCGCGACCGCAAGCCGTTCGCGCGCTTCACCGGCCGCGCCTACGTGCTGCCGCGCACCGGCCAGCAGGGCATTCCCGTGGTCTCGGTCAACACCCAGGCCGTCACCGTCAACGTGTTCCGGATCGGCGACCGCAACCTCATCAACACGGTCATTGGCAGCGACTTCCAGACGTCGCTGAGCAAGTACCAGCTAGACGAGCTCGGCAACGAGCGCGGCGTCAAGGTCTGGACCGGCGAGTTGGCGACCGCCTCGACGCTCAATACCGACGTCACCACGGCGTTTCCGGTCGATCAGGCGATCGGCGAGCTGCAGCCCGGCGTCTATGTCATGACCGCGGCGGCCAAGGGGCCGGGCGCCGGTGGCAATGGCGATGAAGACGGCTCGCTGGCGACGCAGTGGTTTATTGTGTCGGACCTCGGCCTCACCGCCTTCTCCGGCAATGATGGCATCCACGTGTTCGTCAATTCGCTGGCCTCGACCGACCCCACCGGGAAAGCCGACATCCGCCTGGTGGCGCGCAACAACGAGATCCTGGCGACCCGGAAGACCGACGATTCCGGCCATGTGCTGTTCGAGGCGGGTCTGGCCAAGGGCGAGGGCGGGTTGTCGCCGGCGCTGCTGACTGTCACCAGCGACAAGGGCGACTACGCCTTCCTCAGCCTCAAATCCAACCCCTTCGCTCTCAGCGACCGCGGCGCTTCCGGCCGTACGGTGCCGGCCGGCGCCGATGCCTTTGTCTATGCCGAGCGCGGCGTGTATCGCTCCGGCGAGACGGTCTACCTCACCGCGCTGCTGCGCGACGGGCAGGGCAATGCCGTCACCGGGGGGCCGTTGACGCTGGTGGTGGAGCGGCCGGACGGTGTCGAGTTCCGTCGCGCCGTGCTGGCCGATCAGGGCGCGGGCGGCCGCAGCCTCACGCTGCCGCTGAATACGGCGGTGCCGACCGGCACCTGGCGCGCTCGTGCCTTCACGGATCCGAAGGGATCGTCGGTCGGCGAGACCACCTTCATGGTCGAGGATTATGTCCCGGACCGAATCGAATTCGATATATCCAGCAAAGACAAGCAGATTTTTGCTGAGAAACCGGTTGAGCTGAAAGTCGATGGCCATTTCCTGTATGGCGCGCCGGCTTCGGGCCTGCAGCTGGAAGGCGACCTGCTGGTCGCGCCGGCCTCCGGCCGGCCGGGATTCGCCGGCTACCAGTTCGGCGTTTCCGACGACGAAACCACCAGCAACGAGCGCACCCCGATCGAGAACCTGCCGGAAGCCGATGCCAATGGCGTGGCAACGTTCCCGGTCAGCCTGCCGAAGCCGCCGTCCTCGACGCGGCCGCAGGAAGCGCAGATCTTCATCCGCATGACCGAGGCCGGTGGCCGCGCGGTCGAGCGCAAGCTGGTGCTGCCGGTGGCGCCGGCCGCGGCGATGATCGGCGTCAAACCACTGTTTAAGGACAAGAACGTCGCCGAGGGCGACAATGCCGGCTTCGACGTGGTGTTTGTGTCGCCCGAGGGCACGTCGCTGCCGCGCTCCGGCCTGCGCTACGAACTGCTGAAGCTGGAGTCGACCTATCAGTGGTACCGGCAGAGTTCGTCTTGGAATTACGAGCCGGTGAAATCGACCAAGCGCGTCGCCGACGGCGATCTGAACGTTGCCGCCAACGCGCCGGCCCGCATTCAATTGCAGCCGCAGTCCGGCCGCTACCGCCTCGACGTCAAATCCACCGAGGCCGACGGTCCGCTGACCTCGGTGCAGTTCGATGTCGGCTGGTATTCCGACGGCAGCGCCGACACGCCGGACCTGCTGGAGACCTCCATCGACAAGCCCGAATACGCCTCCGGCGACACCATGACCGTGTCAGTCAACGCCCGCTCGGCGGGACGCCTGACCATCAACGTGCTTGGCGACCGGCTGGTGACGACGCAGTCGGTGCCTGTCAAGGAAGGCGCCTCGCAGGTCAAGATTGCCGTCGGCAAGGACTGGGGCACCGGCGCCTATGTGGTGGCGACCTTGCGCCGGCCGCTCGACGCCAGCGCCAAGCGGATGCCGGGCCGGGCGATCGGCGTGAAATGGTTCGGCATCGACAAGAAGGCGCGCACCCTCGACGTCGTGCTGTCGCCGCCGGCCTTGGTGCGGCCGAGCACCACGCTGAAGCTGCCGGTCAAGCTCGGCGGCCTCAATCCCGGCGAGGACGCCAAGATCGTGGTCGCCGCGGTCGATGTCGGCATTCTCAA
>NZ_JAQGJD010000366.1 GCF_028290785.1 Tardiphaga sp.
TGAAGAAGCCGGCGACCAGACCGATCAGCAGGCCGATGGCGATGCTGATGCCGGCGGCGCCGAGGCCGATCAGCAGCGAGATGCGACCGCCATAGAGAATGCGCGCCAGCACGTCGCGGCCGTAGGCGTCGGTGCCGAGCAGGAACTCCGAGCTGGAAGGCTTCAGTCGCAGCGCCGGCGCCAGCAATTGCGGATCGTGCGACGTCAGCCACGGCGCAAAGATCGCCGACAGGATCACCAGCGTCAGACAGACCGTCGCCACCGCGATGATCGGCGTCGCCGTGAGGAAGCCGAAGGAGGGGCCGCTGCGCGTCGGCAGGGCCGCATTGGGAAGGGTTTCGATCGCCATCTACGGAGTCCTAGTAACGAATTCTCAGTAACGAATTCTGGGATCGAGCAGCGAATAAGCAAGATCGATGAGCAGATTGACCAGCACGTAAATGCCTGAGGTCAGCAGGATCATGGCCTGGATCACGGGAAAGTCCCGCGCCAGCACCGCATCCACCGTCAGTCGCCCGACGCCGGGCAGGTTGAACACGCTCTCGGTGACCACGACGCCGGAGATCAGCAGCGCGAAGCCGGTGCCGATCACGGTGATGACGGGCACCGCGGCATTGCGCAGCGCATGGCGCAGCAGCACGCCTGACTCGTTGATGCCCTTGGCGCGCGCGGTGCGGACATAGTCCTCGCCGAGCACGTCGAGCATCGCGGCGCGGGTCATGCGCGCGATCAGCGCGACATAGATGAAGGACAGCGCGATGGTCGGCAGAATGATGCGTTCGAAGAACGGACCAAAGCCCTTGAAGATGCTGCGGAAGCCCTGCACCGGAACCCAGCGCAGTTCGATCGCGAATATCTGGATCAACACATACCCGATCACAAACACCGGCACCGAGAATCCAATGACCGATAGTGCCATAACAAAACGGTCGATCCAGGTGCCGTGCTTCCACGCCGCGATGACGCCGAGCGGCACCGCCACGAGAATCGAAACCAGCATGACGCTGAGCGCCACGCTGAGCGACGGCTCGACGCGCTGGCTGATCATCTGCAGCACCGGCACATTTGAAATGAGTGAAGTGCCGAGATCGCCGTGCAGCAGCCGGCCGATCCACGAAATGAACTGCGTGTAGAGCGGTTCGTTGAGGCCGAGCTGGGTGCGAATGCGGTCGAGCTGCTCCGCCGTCGCATTGTCGCCGGCGAGGATCGCCGCGGGATCGCCGGGCGTCAGCCGCAGCAACAGAAACACGAACAGCGCGACCACGCCCATCACGGGAATGGCGGCGAGAACTCGTCGAATGAGATATCCGAGCATGGCCGTTCCTATCGGGCGCTGGCCGACGTCATCGACGTCGAGCAGCGCGTGGTCGGGAACGAGGCCGGCTCGTTGCAGATGTTGATCATGGTTCCTACTGTCGCAACTTACGTCTGTTCGGGGTCAGCAAATCCTGTGCCACCGCTACGGTTCCACCGCTGCCCTTCGCGCGCCGGTATTGCCGGTGCGCAAACCTTGCATCAATCCAGCGTCGCCAGCAAACCGGCCATCAGGCGGCCGCGTTCGACCAGGCTGTCGACCTCGATGAATTCGCCCAGCGTATGCATGTCGGCGCCGCGGACGCCAAGGCCGTCGAGCGTCGGGATGCCCATCGCACCGGTAAAATTACCGTCGGAGCCGCCGCCCGAGCTTTCATGCTGCAGATCGACGCCGAGCCCCTTGGCGATCATCCGCGCCTTTTCATACAGGGCCATGGTGCCGGCATCGGGCTCCCATACCGGACGCGTCACGCCGCGCGTCACCTTGAAGGTGACTTCGTTGGCGGTACCGTTCAACGCCATCATGCGTTCGACGCCGGCGTCGAGATCGGCCTGGCGCTTGGCCATGCTGAGCGCTTCGCCGGTGCAGGATGAGGCCACGCAGTTGACCCATTGTCCGCCATGCACAATGCCGACGCTGAAGGTACAATCGGGGCCGGTCATCGCATCGATGGCGATGATCTGGCGCGCCATTTCGCGGATCGCGGAGCGGCCGTTCGACAGCGTCGCGCCGGAGTGGCTCGGCTTGCCGATCGCCTCGAGATTGAAACGCGCGATGGCGTAACGGCCGGTGACGACGCCCTTGCCGCCGCGGCCGGCGGGCTCGGGCACCAGCACGTATTTGTTGCGCGCGGCCTCCGCCTCGATGATGTCGCGCGTCGAGGGCGTGCCGACTTCCTCGTCGGGCGTGAACAGCACGGTGATCGGCAGCGGTGTGGTGAAGGAGGCGCGGGCGAGCTGGCGGATCGCTTCCAATGAAAGATAATTGCCGCCCTTCATGTCGCAGATCGCCGGGCCGTAGCACTTGGCGCCGTCGCGGCGCCACGCCAGCTTCTCGATGGTGCCGACCGGATGCACGGTATCCATGTGACCCGCGATCAGGATGCCGGGCTCGCCGAATTTCGGATGCGGGAAGCGCGCGCGAATGCAGCCGCCGAATCCCATTCGTCCGGCCACGCGTTCAATGGTCGCACCCATGATCGCCATGTCGCGCGCGGCGAGATCGAGCATTCCGTTAACCGCGTTCGCATCCCAGGTCGGGCTCTCGCACTCGACCCACGTGCGCAGGCCCTGCAGCATCTCTTCGGTATCAAACGGAAGGTTGGCGGGATTCATCGGCTTGTTCCTTGTCGATCGCATTCGCTCGCCGAACAGAAAGCTACGTGTCGTGGGCACGTCGTTCGGCGTCGGGGGTGACTTAGCAGCATGAGAATTGGGTTTGCAAATCACGCTGTGCATCATCAAGCGCTCGCGTCGCACGATCTGAAAACGCGCATTGACGCGCTCCACGCTTGATGCAAGTCTTTGATGTCTAAAAGAATAAGCGGCAGCGCGTGGTGACGCCTAAAATTCTATCGCGCTGCATAATGAATCATCGACCGATGGTCAGTTTCAAGTCAGGAGAGATCTTATGTCCACCATCTCACGTTGGCGACACTCCGCCGCGTTCTCTAAGTTGACGCTGTCCGGCGTGATCGTTGCGGCTGCACTGGCGCTGCCGGCGTTTTCGCTTCCGGCGCTGGCTGCTGGCAAGACCATCACTGCGGTGATGCATTCCGATCTGCGCGTGCTCGATCCCGGCATTACCACCGCCTATATCGTGCGCGACCACGGCTACATGGTTTACGATACGTTGCTGGCGATGGATGCGGACTTCAAGGTCCAGCCGCAGATGGCGAGCGTCAAGGTTTCCGACGACAAGATGGTCTACACCTTCACGCTGCGCGATGGCCTGAAGTGGCATGACGGCCCGGCTGTGACCGCCGAGGATTGCGTCGCCTCGCTGAAGCGCTGGGGTAAGAACGACGGCATGGGCCAGAAGCTCATGGACTTCACCAAGAGCATCGAGGCGCCCGACGCCAAGACCATCGTGCTGACGCTGAAGGAGCCCTACGGCCTGGTGCTCGACTCGATCGCCAAGCCGTCGTCGCTGGTGCCGTTCATGATGCCGAAGCGTCTCGCCGAAACGCCCGCCGGCAAGGCGATCGCCGAGCAGATCGGCTCCGGCCCGTTCAAGTTCGTGCAGGCTGAATTCCAGCCCGGCGTGAAAGCCGTCTACGAGAAGAACAAGGATTACGTGCCGCGTTCCGAGCCCGCGAGCTGGGCCGCCGGCGGCAAGGTCGTCAAGGTCGATCGCGTCGAATGGATCACCATGCCCGATGCGCAGACCGCGGTGAACGCGCTGCAGTCCGGCGATATCGATTTCATGGAGAACGGTCCTTACGATCTGTTGCCGGTGCTGGCCAAGGACAAGGAGCTCAAGATCGAGGTCCTCAATACGCTCGGCTACCAGACCCTCGGCCGCATGAACTTCCTGTTTCCTCCCTTCGACAACGTCAAGGTCCGCCGTGCCGCCTTCCTGGCGATGAACCAGAAGCCGGTGCTCGACGCGCTGATCGGCAATCCCGAATATTACAAGGTCTGCGGCGCGATGTTCGCCTGCGACACGCCGAATGCCACCGACGTCGGCGCCGAAACCCTGATCAAGGGCAACGGCATGGCGGAAGCCAAGAAGGCGCTGGCCGAATCCGGTTATGACGGCACTCCCGTCGTGATCATGGCGCCGACCGACGTGTCGACGCTGAAGGCGCAGCCGATCGTGGCGGCGCAGCTGCTGCGCGACGCCGGCTTCAAGGTCGAAGTGCAGGCCACCGACTGGCAGACCGTGGTGACACGCCGCGCCAGCCAGAAGCCCATCAAGGAGGGCGGCTGGAACATGTTCTTCACCAACTGGGTCGGTGCGGACATTCTCAACCCGGTCTCCAACGTCTCCATCTCGGGCCGCGGCAAGACCGGCGGCTGGTTCGGCTGGTTCGAGGACGCCAAGATCGAAGAACTGCGCGACAAGTACGCCCGTGCTGCGACGCCCGAAGAGCAGAAGGCGATCGCCGCGGAAGTCCAGGCCCGTGCCCTCGAACAGGTCGCATACCTGCCGCTCGGCGAATACCGGCTCCCCAGCGTCTGGCGGACGTCGCTGACCGGCGTGTTGCCGGGTGCTGCGACCCCGGTGTTCTGGAACATCGACAAGAAGGACTAACCGGCGCCGCCACGGCGGCTCGGGTTTCATCAATGTCGGCGCCGGCCTGAGCGATCAGGCCGGCGTTGTCGCGTGCGGGGAGCTTTTGCTGACGCGCCGCGTTGGGGTATAGAAGCGTTTCAATCGTCGTGGCGTCATCCGCCAGGGCGCCGCTTATTCTCAGCCCACGCGAGTGCACCTCCATGGCGATCAGCGACACCAAATATCAGTCGGGCAGCTACACCGACCGCGTCGAGCAGGCGATCGAAGCCAACGATGTCGAGGCGCTGGTGGAGTTCGCCTATGGCTATCCCTGCCGCTGTACCAAGCTGAAAGGCGAACCGCTGTGCGTCTGCCAGATGCAGGCCCAGGCACTGCGCGCCAAGGTGGTGCCGCTGGCGCTGTTCAAGGGCAGGATCGAGCGGGTCGGATAATCAAGGTCGTCGCGTGGCTCGCTGTTGAGCATGGTGGCCTGGTGCGGACGGCGGGAATCGAACCCGCACGACGTTGCCATCGAGGGATTTTAAGTCCCTTCCGTCTACCAGTTCCGGCACGTCCGCATAGGTGGTCTGACCGGCGACTGGCGTCTTCCGGTGAGGAGAACGCTGATCGACAGTGCGAGCCCGTCTCTGCATAATCGACAAGCAGCTCCAAGGCAAAGAGCGTCTGCGCCGGTCGGTCGGCCGCAAAACCGTCGCCGCCTCAATCCCGTCACCCCGTATTGCTTTACGCAACCTCAATGTTGTCGGGTTACCACATCGCATGATCGATCACCGTTTCCATCTCCGCTCATTGACGCGCGCCGCCGCGCTGGCGTCGCTGCTGGCGCTGGGTGCTGGCCTTGGCGGCTGTGCCGGGGTCGGTGACAGCTTTGCCTCCGGCGCCTTCGTCGATCCCGCGAAATACGACCTGTATGACTGCAAGCAGCTCGAAGGCGAGCGCAAGGCGCAGGCGGCGCGCACCGCGGAGTTGCAGGGGCTGATCGACAAGGCGCAGACCGGCACCGCCGGTTCGGTGGTGGGCGAAGTCGCCTACCGCAACGATTACATCTCGGCGCGGGCGTCGGCGAAGCTGGCGGAAGCCAACTGGCAGCGCAGCAAATGCGTGGAAACCGCGCCGCCGATCGTGGCGCCGGCGGCCACCGCGCCCAAGGCCGCGTCGCATCGATCGGGCAACGCCGCCCATTGAGCCCGCCGATGCGGGCCGTGTCGCGTTCTCACAGTTTCCAGTCGTAGATCCAGTCCTGCCGCGCCTGCAGCCGGGCAGGGCCCAGTGCCGTCATGGCGAGGTCGCGCGCCAGCGCCATCGGTCCGCGCAAATGATAGATCTGGCCGGACTGCCGCGCGGTGCGCTGTACCCGGCCGACCCGCGCCCGGCGCATCGCCGCGTAGCGCGCCAGCCCGGCCCCGATGGTGGCGGGGTCGTCGATCGACCCGGCCAGGCCTTGCGCCAGCACCGCGGCGTCCTCGATCGCCATGCCCGCGCCTTGCGCGGCAAACGGCAGCATCGCGTGGGCGGCGTCGCCGAGCAGGGCTACCGGGCCCTGGGCGGCGTCGTGCCAGACGCCGCCGTCGGACATCGTGGACAGCGCCCAGCGCCGCCAGTCACCGACCGCGCCGATCATCGACCGGGCAGGGCCCGGCCAGCGCGCCGCGGCAAAATGATCTCTGAGTTCGGCGGCGTCGCCGGGTGCGCTCCAGCCCGGCCGGTTCCAGGCGCCCGGCATGATCGCCACCAGGTTGATCTGCTGGCCGGCCGACATCGGATAGGCCACCAGATGCGCCTTCGGACCCATCCATAACTGCACCCGGGAGGGCGTCAGTTCTTTCGGCAGTTGCCGCGCATCGACCGTGCCGCGCCAGGCAATCAGCCCGGCGAAGGTCGGTTGGGCGTCGGGAAACATTTGCTGCCGCACCGCCGACCAGACGCCGTCGGCGCCGATCAGCGCCAGCGCCGGTTCTTGCTCGCGCGCCACACCGTGGCGTTGGCCGACCGTCACGCCGGCGGCGTGCACGGCAAAATCCTCGAACCCACAGCCGAGCCGCAGTTCGATCGCCGGGGTTTGCCGGACCTGCGCCAGCAGCGCGGCCTGCAGGTCGGCGCGGTGGATCAGCCAGTACGGCGCGCTGTCGCGCAACGCGCCATTGGTGCCGAGCGGCAGCCGGATGACTTCGTCGCCACTACGCGCACTCATGATGCTGACGGCGTCGGGGATCGTCACATGCGGGGCGAGGCGCGTCTGCAGGCCGAGGCCGATCAGGACGCGGCTGGCATTGGGCGACAGCTGCAGCCCGGCGCCGGCTTCTTCCAGCCGTTCGGCCTTCTCGAGGATGACGATGCGAAAACCCTTGGCGGCGAGCGCCAGCGCCGCCGTCAATCCGCCAATGCCGGCACCAGCGATAACGATGGTGCGCGACGTCGCCATCGGCGGAGAATCAGGCGACCTTGTCTTTCACCACGCATTCCGGCGGGCGCGATTCGCCGGCGCCGAGGTCGGGGGCGAAACGGTACAGCGTCGAGCAATACGGGCAGATGATCTCGTTGTCGTTGCCGAGGTCGAGGAAGACGTGCGGATGATCGAACGGCGGGTTGGCGCCCACGCACATGAATTCCTGCGAGCCGATCTCGATGATCGGAACGCCGGCATCATTGTGGAAGTGCGGAACGACGTGATCGGACATCTTCTTTACCTTTGCTCGCAACGGCTGCGGACGAAAACCGGGTGTCGCGCCGTTCAGTGCGACGCACCATAGTAGGGGGTGGCGGTGATTCCAAGGCTGCGAACGCTGCGCTGATGGAGCAAATTCGACACAATCCCGTTAGGTTCGAGAAGCCCTTCTTTCGTCGGGGCAGTTGTGTCCGGAAAACGGCGCACCACCTGTCATAAAGGTGCAAAGATAGGGTTTTGCGCGCGATGGGGCTGCTCCGGATCGACACGGCACTGACGGGAATTGCGGTCTGCGCCACCATTGGCCTGTTGCTGTGGCCGAGGGCGCACGACGCCGGCGCGGTGCTCGGCGCGCAGGACGATCCGGTGGCACTGGCCGATGCCCAGCTCCGTGCGGAGCTGAAACGCGATCCGGCCGTGCTCGCCCGCCACATCGAGGATGCGCTGGCGGCGAAGGACGCCGATCTGGCGCAAAGTTTTGTGGAGGTCGCCGCCGCCAACAAGGTCGCGCTTCCCGACGACATCACCGCGCGCGTCAAGGACGCCGTCGCCGAGGAAAACTCTGCCTCCTATTTCGCCGGCAAATTCGCCACCGGATTCGTCACCGGCAATGCCGACGATATCGGCAGCATGTCGGGCACTGTGGCCGGCGATCTGTTTGTGTTCGGCGACATCCGCGACGTGGTCCGCGAAGGCAAGCACCTCGCCATGGGCGAGGATACCGACCACCTGATTCTGGGCCTCGCCGCCGCCGGCCTCGCGGTGACCGCGGCCACCTACGCCACCGTCGGCGGCGCCGCCCCGGTGCGTGCCGGACTGACGCTGGTGAAAGATGCCCGCAAGCTCGGCCGGCTCGGCGAGGGGCTGACCGCATGGGCCGGGCGCTCGGCGCGCAACGTGGTCGATACGCCGCTGCTGCGGGCCGCGATGACCGATGCCTCGATCCTGCGCCCGGGCCAGACCATCGATGCGGTCAAGGCGGCGTTTCGCGGCGACAAGGCCGGCGGGCTGGTGAAACTGGCGCAGGATGCCGGCCGGGTCGGCGAAAAGGCCGGCGTGCGCGGCGCGATGGACACGCTGCGCATCGCGCAGGGGCCGAAGGATGTCGCGCGCATCGCCAAGCTGGCGGAAACCAAGGGCGGCCAGACCCGCGCGATCCTGAAGATGTTCGGCCGCGGCGCCATCCTGCTGGTCGCGGGCGCGTTCAACATGACCCTATGGGTGTTCTGGGCGGTGCTGATGCTGTTCGGCTTGCTGTGCTCCATCAAGGCGACCACGGAGCGTGCGACCTCGTCATGGCTGCAGCATTCCAAGGCGCGGCGGCTGCGCCGCGAACTGCGCGCCCGCCATGAAATGGCCTTGCGCCCCACACTGGCGGCGGCATCGCTGCGCGGCTGAATTGATAATCTTAAGCTCCGATCCAGCATCATCCTGAAACTTCACCCCGCGGCGTGGAGGGCTTCATCTTTTTGCCGGAACTTGCCACAATACAGCGGTAACGATCCAGGGCAACGGCCACCAACCCCCCAAAGCAGCATTTGTGTCGGAGGAGATCGCATCTATGCCATGAACGCCTTGGCAGGATCGAACGGGATCTTGGCATGATGAAGCTCACGGGCGAGAAGCGTTTTCCACTGCCCCGCGGCGTCGAACGAAATATAGGCGATGCCGTCAAAGTCGGATGGCTTTTCTACGTCAGCCTTCAAAAGGGCTGCTACGTTGGCCGGTCCGAGTTTCCCGATGAAGAAACCGAGTTCAAATACGACGTTCTGGCGGGCTCTAAGCTTATTTGCTCCGGCGCCGGCTATGCCGCCCTCGTCATCCGGAGTCATCAGAACCACAGCGAAACTCGCGCCTTCTGACTCCTCCCTGAATTTTGTGAGCAGGTGCCGGCCGCCATTGGGCCGTAGATGCAGAATGATTGGATCGAGTCCAATCGCGCGAAGGAACAACGCAACTTCGTTCTTACGGCATCATCCCTCCCATGGACGAGAAAAACTTTGTCGCCAGGAGTAGAAGCGGGTTGCTGGGGAGTCTGAGAAGTATCTGGGACCTTGTCAGCAATATCGTCCTCGAGAGCTCGAATGGCTTGTCGAAGCATAGAAATCGACTGCACTTTTCCTTCTGCCAGATACTGACGCGCCTCGCGCGCGTCGATTTCGTCGTAGTTCTGCGGGTCACCCCAATCTCCACCACGGCTCATGTGAGGCCCATTGTCCAATGAGGCAGCGCGGCTAAATCGATGGTAAGTAGGCGTATCATGTCCGAAGGCTGCCGATAGCGCGCCATCGATTGCAGCTTCAAGCGCCATCACTTCCGGTATTCGATATCTCTTCTGCACCTTCTGAGGATCAAAAGCGTCGAGTTCTTGAATGCAATTTTTAAACCGATCGATGCGACGACGCATCTGATCAACCGTTAAGGTCGGAGACTCTATAGGTGATTTAGGACGACGCGGTGCCATGCATTCCTCAACATTTCTTACATAAGATGATCATTGCATCGCCGTGAACAGAGCGAAGCGCTTTTCCAAATTCCGTTTGCTTGGAGAATTTTCCGCATCTTTTGGCCATCGGAGGGGTTTGCCGCTCAGCTTGATATAGGACGATGCTTTGAGTGTCTCCGCGATCACCACGGTTCGTGTCGTCGGGTCTATGGATAGCAGTCCGCAGTCAAAAAGGGTGTGAAGATCGGCCCGAAGTATTAGACCATTCGACACGTGGTTTGTGAGAGGTCCCATATGCGGCGTGATATGCGCTGCTTCAAGCACGTCCACGACCGAACATCCCGTAATTGCGCAGCGTCGCCCATAGGCTTCTAAGAGTGTCGCTCTGAAAGCGGGCTGGCCTCTCCGCAATCGGATCGCGCGGATGGCACGTTCTCGTTCGTCCGTGACGCTATCTGGGTCAAAGGCGGGATCGTCCCCTTCTTCGCTGGTGATGCGAGGCAGTCCTGAAAATAGCGGAGCAAGGTGCTTTTCCAGCTCTGCAGTCAGGCTCTCCGGCACGCTAATTCCGCTGGATTGGGTGAAGATAATCTTTTCCGGAACCATCTTGCTGATGATCTCGTCGCCGATCAGGAATTGTCGTACAGGATCGACCAACTGCTCGAAGCGGATCTTGGCGCGATGCCTTGGTTTGCTATCTGTGTCGGTTGGGTCCGCTTGGAGGCGTGGTGCTTCGATTATTTCGCCGACACCGAACACGCCCTTCGGATCGGAACCTTGCTTATATAGATATACTCGGTCACCGACCCGCGCTGACCGGTGAGAGGCGATCCGCCATAGCGCCGTCGTATTTGCCGGCCCCGCCTCGAAGCGCTGTACTAGCTTGCTTAACTCCTCCGCTGGCCATCCCTTCGGGGAAGTGGAACTTAGAGGTTTGTACGTCAGCCAATAAGCAGGCATCTAAGGGACTACTCTCGGTCATGCATCAAAAGGGGCGGAGGGTTTGAATTCCGATAAAAATGATCACTCGACGATAGAAGATTGCTCCCACCATCTAGCCGCCCAACTGTTGTTCCAATGGTTGCATGGAGGGGGCCGAAGAACTAACGCGATTGAGATGGCTTCATTGATGGTACTCCTACGGTACTCCTAAGGGTGGATTTTCTGCATATGTTCTCGACTTTTACTCGTGGCGGCTCCAATGATATCAATGGGTTAGGTAAGGAGGTCACGATCGCCTATCTCGACGAAGGCGAGGGCGATCCGATCGTGCTCGTCCATGGCTTTGCCTCCAGCAAGAACGTCAACTGGGTGTACCCGACCTGGGTCTCGGAGCTGAGGAAGAACAACCGCCGCGTCATCGCGCTCGACAACCGCGGCCACGGCGAGTCCAGCAAGCTGTACGATTCCGAAGAGTATCATATAGGCACCATGGCGGGCGACGTGCGCGCGCTGCTGGCGCATCTCGGTATCTCTCGCACCGACATGATGGGCTATTCGATGGGCGCGCGCATCACCGCCTATATCGCGGAAAGCCATCCGGCGCTGATCCGCAGCGCGATCATCGGCGGCCTCGGCATCGGCCTGATCAAGGGCGGCGGCCCCGGCGAGAATGTCGCCACCGCGCTCGAGGCGGATTCGCTCGACGACGTCACCGATCCCGTCGGCCGCACCTTTCGCGCCTTCGCCGACCAGACCCGCTCCGATCGCCGCGCGCTCGCCGCCTGCCTGCGCGGCTCGCGGCGCCTGATGACCCATGACGAAGCCGCGCGTATCCAGGTGCCCGTGCTGATCGCGGTCGGCACCACCGACGAAATCGCCGGCTCCGCGCAGGAATTGCAGCAGGTGATCGCGGGCTCCGAAGTGCTCGACATTCCCAACCGCGATCACATGCGCGCGGTTGGCGACCGCGTCTACAAGGAAGGCGTGCTGGACTTCCTGTCGCGCCGGCCGTGACGCCGTCGGCCATGAAGGTGCGCGGCTACACCTTGTTTTGACCAAACGGCCGCCCATTTTGGATGCACGCCTCGCGCCGAGGCAGTTTGTTGCTCCGCCCCGGAATATCTGCCGAATCAATGGGTTGGCAGACATTCACGGGGTAGGGCAGCGTTCATCATGGCGCGGCGCGATCCGCGACAGAACCCGGCTTTGTGCTATAGTGCACGACCGAACAGCAGAATTTGCGAGTCCAGCATGGCCGTGCAGAACATCAATCCGCAGAACGCAAAAGTCGCGACGCTCGATCCGATCTGGGACCGGATTCGCGCGGAAGCCGAGGACATCGTGCTGCGCGAGCCCGAGCTGGCATCGTTCGTCTATTCCACCGTGCTCAACCACGCGCGCCTCGAAGAATCGGTCGTGCATCGCGTCGCCGAGCGGCTCGATCATTCCGCGCTGTCGGGCGATCTGATCCGCCAGACGTTTGAGGAGGCGCTGCGCGACGAACCCGACCTCGGCAACGCCTTCCGCGCCGATCTGGTCGCAGTGTTCGACCGCGATCCCGCCACCACGCGCTTCATCGATCCGCTATTGTACTTCAAGGGCTTCCACGCCATCCAGAGCCATCGCCTGGCGCACTGGCTGCTCAACAAGGGCCGCAAGGACTTTGCATGGTACCTGCAGAGCCGGGCCTCCGCGGTGTTCCAGACCGACATCAATCCGGCCGCGAAGATCGGCCGCGGCATCTTCCTCGATCACGCCACCGGCTTCGTGGTCGGCGAGACCGCCGTGATTGAAGACGACGTGTCGATCCTGCATGGCGTCACGCTCGGCGGCACCGGCAAGGAGAACGAGGACCGTCATCCGAAGATTCGCAGGGGCGTCCTGATCGGCGCCGGCGCGAAAATTCTCGGGAATATCGAGGTCGGCCATTGCGCGCGCATCGCCGCGGGTTCGGTGGTCGTGAAGCCGGTGCCGCACAACGTCACCGTGGCCGGCGTGCCCGCCAAGATCGTCGGCGAGGCCGGCTGTGCCGAGCCGTCGCGCACCATGAACCAGATGCTGAACGCGACCGG
>NZ_JAQGJD010000380.1 GCF_028290785.1 Tardiphaga sp.
AGCGCCGAGAGCGAGGTGCCGGAAACCGTCAGCTTGCCGTTCAGCGCCTTGTTAATCTGGTCCACGACGGACGAGGGGCTGCCCGAGAAATCGATGCCGTACACTTCGTCGTTCGGATCGGCGGTCAGGCTGTTCGACAGCGGCAGCACGCTGGGATCGTCGACACGCACGATCGACACCTGATGCTGCACGTTGGCGGCATCGGTATAGGTGAGATGCATGATGTTGCCGGACTTCATCCCGGAAACGTCGGCTGTGGCCGACTGCGTATTCACGGTGGGCGACGTCACCGTCGACGGCGTCGTCGTGTCGGACAGCGCGCTCGACATCGAGGCCGCGAACTGGTCGAGCTGGTTCTGCGCCTCCACCAGGGTATTATCGCGCAATTCGGTATAGGCGGCGATCTTGCCCGACTTGATGGCGCCGCTGGCGGTCAGGTCGATCGATCCGCCGTTGGCGAACGACAAGGTGACCTAACCGAGCTTGCTTTTCGACGGGTCGGCGCTCCACGTCGTGTTCGGCGTTACCGTGCCCTGGGCGTTGAACGACAGCGTCGCGGCTTCCTGGCCGACGAGCTGCACGCCCGAGCCGGTGAAGACGGTGATCTGGTTGGCGCCGTTGGTGGTGACGCGGATGTCCATCAGCTCGGATAACTGCGTGACGTACTGATCGCGCTGATCGAGCAGTGCGGCGGTCGATGAATCCGTCGATGTACCGCCGTTCGGATTGGTGCCTAGCTCATTGTTGATCTTGGCGATCTGCTTCATCAGACCGTTGGCGGTGTTGACGGAATCGCTGATGCCGTTCTCGGCGGCGCCGCGCAGGCTCTGAATGCCTTGCGTCATCGAGTTCAGCTGCTGGGACAGCACCGAAGCCGCATTGACGACGCCGATCCGCGCTGACTGGCTGTCGGCACTGGTGGAGAGCGCCTGCACCGCGGTGGTCAGGCTGCTGAACGCCGTTTCCAGCGTCCCGACCGAACCCGGATTGCCGTACATGCTCTGCAGCTGCTGCAGGAAGTCCGATTTCAGCGACGCGTAGCCCGCGCCGGAGGTTTCCGTGCGCAGCTGAGCCTGGACGTATTGGTCGAGTTCGCGTTGGACGCCGACGACAGTGACACTGCTACCGTACGCCCCCGAGTTCGAAGTGACCTGGTCAATCGATTTCTTGACGTAGCCAGGCGTTTCCGCGTTGGCAACGTTCGATGAGACCAGCGCCATTGCGGCCTGATTGGCGCGCAAGCCGGACATTGCAATGGAGAGAGCGTCGTTCAAACTCATGACATACTACCGATCTCGTAAACCGCCGCCGGCGACTGCCGTGTGGACTATCGCATCACGTTCAGCAGATCCTGCACCATCGTGTTCGCCGTCGTAATCACCTTGGTATTGGCCGAGTAGGCCTGCTGGGTAACGATCAGCTTGGTGAATTCGTCGGCGATGTCGGTGTTGGACGATTCCAGCGATGCGCCGGAGATGCTGCCGCCCTTGCCGTATAGCGGCTCGCCGGATTCGTTGGTGACCTCGAACGCACCGCCATCGATGCGCTTCAGGAAGTCGGCGCCGTTGAAAGTGGCGACGCTGACTTCGGCCAGATCGATGTTGCGGCCGTTGGAGTAGCTACCGACGACACGACCTTCATTGCTGACCGAAACGCTCTGCAACTGACCGGCGGCGTAACCGTCCTGCTGCAACTGGTTGACCTGCGCGTTGCCGTTGGTGTCGGCGAACTGGGTGAGACCGCCAGTGCCGAACGCCATGGTGACGTTGCCGAGGCTGACGCCGCTGACGGTCAGGCCGCTCAAAGTGAGCTGGCCGATCACCGGCTGCATCTGACCATCGGTGCCGAACTTGAAGTCGGTGCCGACGTTCTGCCACGCCACGGCGGAACCAGTGGCCGCGGGATTGGTCTGGTAGAACAGGTTCCAGGTGTCGGTGCCGCCCTGCGCCGCGGAGGCTACCTTGGCCCAGCGAAACTGCAGGCTGACCGGCGCGCCGTTGCCGTCGTAAGCCGTAGCCGCGCCGCCGCTGATCGATTCGTCGAGGAAGGTCTGGTTGTCGCTGCCGATCACGACGCCCGTGCCTGCCGTGCCGCCGCCCGTGCGCAGCGCGGTCACCGTGCCGGAGAAGCCCAACGAACCGAATCCAGCCGCCGAGGAGGACGTAATTGCAAAGTCGTTGGTCACGCCCGTGTTCAGCGTGATGGCGCCGGTGGACGAAATGCTTGAGGCCGGCGTACCGCCGGTGAGGCCGTCGATCGTCGAGAGCAGGCTGCCTACGGTGCTGCCCGCGGCCGAAAGATCGATGAAGGTCGTGTCCGTAACCGGTGCCGGCGCGGCGCCGCCGTTGTAGAACGAGATCGTCTTGGAAGTGGTGACACCGGCATTGGTAAGCTTGAGGGTCATGGTGTCGCCAGCGATGAAGCCGGCCGGCAGCGAATCCGTCCCCGTCGCGCTCAGCAGTTTGGTGGCGGCGGTGATCGGGGCAGCCGGGGTCATGAAATTGGTCCGCGCATTGCCCGTGGTGGCGGTGTTGCCGAACGGCGTAGCCGGGGTGCCGAGCGGCCGCGGATTGGAGACGAAGTCAGCCGATCGCAGCAATTCCGACCCCGGCACCGCGGTGTTGTGCTTGGTAGTCAGCGGATAGCTGGCGAGGTTGGCGCGGTAGTCGATCTTGGTGGTCGGCTGCGACGGCAGGAAGTCGTTCTGGAAGCGCAGCACTTCCGGCGTGCTGCCGCTCGGATTGCCAGTCGAAGGATCGATCTTGACGCCCTCGAGATAATAGCCGGCGCCGTTAACGAGGTAGCCGTTCTTGTCGAGCGTGAAGTCGCCGCGGCGGGTGTACTTGTTGACGCCGTCGAACACCGGCGTCGAATCCGACACGCTGCCGGGCTTCTGCACCGCGAAGAAGCCGTCGCCATTAATCGCCATGTAGGTCGCGACCGACGAAGAGGTCACCGAACCGGCGATGGTATTGGTGCTGCGCGAGCCGGCCGACACGCTGCCGGCGAGCTGCGCGCTGTTGCCGGTGTCGGGAATCAGATCCATGAAGCTGGTATCGATCCGCTTGAACGCGGTGGTCTGCGAGTTCGCGATGTTGCCGGAGATATTTTCCAGCGCATAGGAATTCGCCCGCAGGCCCGCGACGGAGGTGGTGAGAGCGCCGAAGATACCCATTACATCGTCTCCAACTTCGATCCGGGCGGCCTGCCGGTCTTTGCCAATGGATGGCCGCTGTCGAAGACGATGTCGCAAGCCCCGTGCCAAGAGGAATTATCCAGTTTTTTCAACTAAATAAAGAAATACCCCGGTCCGAAGACCGGGGCACAATTGCCTAGCGCGGTAATAATTGCCGGGGCGAGGCGCGTCGTGCGCCCTCGCCGGTCAGCTCGCCGAGGGCGTTGCCGGTTTGAAGATCATCGCCAGACCATCCATGCAGTAGCGCAGGCCGGTGGGCTTCGGGCCGTCGTCGAAGACGTGACCGAGATGGCCACCGCAGCGGCGGCAGTGGATCTCGGTGCGGGTCATGCCGAGGGTGGAATCTTTGCGCTCGCCGACGGCATTCGGCAGCGGCTGGTAGAAACTCGGCCAGCCGGTGCCGCTCTCGAACTTGGTCTCCGACGAGAACAGCGCATTGTCGCAGCCGGCGCAGGCAAAGGTCCCCTTGCGCTTTTCCTTGTTGAGCGGGCTGGAATACGGCCGTTCGGTGCCTTCCTGGCGCAGGATGTCGTATTGCGCCGGGGTCAGTTGCTTGCGCCATTCGGCATCGGTCTTTTCAATTTCGAATTTCTCGGCGGCTTCGGCCGGCGTGACGCGCAGCCATTTGAAGGTCAGCAAGGCGCCCAGGCCAGCGGCGGTAGTAAGCAAAAATCGTCGATCGATCATGATGGTCTCCCTGGAAGTCGAGACGGTGATCTCGTTCGCTTGAAATACGGGCGGGCGGCCGGGAAGTTACACGTAGCTGAGAAGATTTTTCTCACTTTTCCGGGGAATCTCGTCAACCACCGGAACCTTCCCCCCCGGCCGAGTGCGGCCCCCGCGTACCCGCCAGCCGGTTGGCCTCAGCCAGCCGGGCTTCGCGGACCCGCTCGCGGGCCACGGCGCCTTCGCGATACCTGGCAAGCGCGCCGGCCACCGCGGCGGTCTGGCGCTCCCAGATCCCGATGCCGTGACCGGCGATCCGGCCGATCCCGCCCCCAGCCCACACCAGTTCGAACGGCAAAAACAGCTTCCAGCGGGCGTCGCCATCGACAATGCCGCTGGCAATCAACTGCCCGGCCATCGCCGTGGTGTTCAGCCCCTGACGGCCAAAGCCGCTGGCCACCCACAGCCCTTGGCGCAATTGCCCGATCTGCGGCATGCCATGCACGGTCTGGCCGACCGCGCCGCCAAAAGTTTCCGCGATCGCGACCGTGCCAAGCACCGGAAAGACGGTCCGTATGCGGCGCGCGATGGCGCCGGCAAAACGTTGCGGCCGGGCCGCCCAGGTGGTTTCCGGGCTCGACCACATCAGCCGGTCGCCCCCGACGATGCGGAATTGATCGATGCCATCGGTGTCGGTCACCGAGCCCTGGAAGGTGATCGCCTCCGCCAGCCGGTCGCCGAGCGGCTCGGTCACCGCCGCAAAGCGCCACACCGGCAGCAAAGTATCCGACAGCCGCTGTGCGGGTTCGCCGAGATGAATATTGCCAGCCAGCACGATATGCGAAGCGCGCAGCCGCGCCGACGGGGTGATGATACGCTTGCGGATGCCGGCGGCGTCAAAGCTGACCACCGGTGTGTCCTCGAAGATCCGCACTCCCGCTTGTTTCGCTAACGCCGCGAGGCCTTGCAGATAGGTGCGCCCGTCGATCTGGAACGCCTGCGGGTAGTACACGCCGTGGAAATAACGCCGGGTCTTCAGCACCTCGCGAACGCGGTCGATCTGCCAGCCCTCGACCTCGGTGTCGAAATCCTCGCCAAGCATCTGCAGCCGGGCGATCAGGCGTTCGCCGACATCCACATTAGACACCTGGAGTGCGCCTTCGCTGAGCGCGATGCCAGGCATCAATTCTTCAGTCGCCTGCGCCCGGACGTATGCCGCACCCTGCTGCGACAGCGCCCATAATTCGCTGGCGTCCTCGAGGCCAACGCGGGCGATCAGATCGTCGAGCGGCAGGCCAAAACCGGGCATAACCGTGCCCATCTGGTTGCCAGAAGCGTTCCAGCCAACATGGCGGCCTTCCAGCACTGCGACGCTGGCGCCGCGTCGGGCGGCTTCCAGCGCGACGGTCAGGCCGGCCAGGCCGGCGCCGACCACGCAGACGTCCACGTCCAGGCTGAAGGTCAGCCGCTGGCGCTCCGGCATCGCGCTTGCATCGGGTCGATCCGTCACGTCAGTGGAAGCTGTGGTCATGGGATTTTCTTACGGACCCGTTTGGCCGTTGTCACCTTGTCCTCACCCTCCATGTCCATTAATCCGCAGATGAGGTGCCGCACCGGCTACCTCCCCTTGAATCGAGATTCGCGCCATGCGCCGATTGCTGCTGTTGCGTCACGCCAAGACCGAGAATGCCGCGCCGAGCGGCAAGGACGTCGATCGCCGGCTCGACGACCGCGGCCGGATCGACGCCGCCGCCATGGGCACCTGGCTCAACGAGCACCCGCCGCTGCCCGACCTCGTCTGCGTCTCCACCGCCGTGCGCGCGCAGCAGACCTGGGATCTGGTCGCCGCCGCCATGACCGTCGGCCAGCCGCTGGTGGCGCATCTCGACGAGCTGTACGCCGCCGGTCCCGCGGAATTGCTGGCGGTGATTCGCGCTGCCGCCGAACAGGACCCGCAGCAACTGATGATCGTCGGCCACAATCCCGGCCTGCACGAACTGGCGCTCGGCCTGATCGGACGCGGCGACGCCGAGGCGCAAAAGGCGCTCGATGCCAACCTGCCGACGTCGGGCCTCGCTTTGATTGAATTTCCCATCGATGACTGGGACGAAGTTGCCTTTCGCGGCGGCCGGCTGCTGCGCTTCCTCAGCCCCAAGCTACTGAAGGGCGAATAGACGCCCCCGCCGCGGCGCCAATGGTGCTATGCTCGGCGCAATGGAGGCGCCGATGTACAAATCCATTCTGGTTCCGATCGACCTGGCCGAAACCGATGTGGCCAAACCGGCCATCGCCACCGCGGCTACGTTTTCGCAAACCTTCGGCGCAACGGTGCGGCTGCTGAACGTGCTGCCTATGACGCCGGTGATGCTGGCGGAATATGTCCCGGCCGATTTCGACTCGCAGCAGCAAGGCTCTTCGGAGGAAGCGCTCGCGGTTGTTGCGAGCCAATGCGGCATCGACCCCGCGAAGGTGTCGCATGTGGTGCGGCAAGGCGGCATCTATCACGAGATCCTCGAAGAGGCCGCGGCGATCAAGGCCGACCTGATCGTCATGACCTCGCATCGTCCGGCGATGCGCACCTACTTTCTCGGCTCCAACGCCGGCCACGTGGTGCGCTATGCGAAATGCTCGGTGTTGGTGGTGAGAGGTTAGCCTGGCCTCTTCTCGCCTTCCTTTCTTGTGAGAAAGGGAAGAAGCGGATTACTGCAGCAATGCCTCGGGCACCTCATCGAAGCTGTAACCGCGCGGCCGGTTGCGCCGGATGAAGCCGCCGATCTGCCAGCCGAACAGCGCGCCGAAGCCGACGATGAACAGCACGCCGGCAAACTCGCCGGTAAAGAGCGCGCGCAGCAGCAGCACCGCCATGGCGGCGCCGAACAGCACCACTGCGACCACGATGATTCGATACACGGTCGGCCGCAGCCCGGCACGCAGTGAGGCCGTGCCACCGGCCGAGGCAAGCTGTCGATGGAGTTGCAGGATGAAACCGGCATAGCCGGCCTGCGGCTGCATCAACGCCACCGTCTGCTTGGAGGTCGACATGATGGTGATGTGGCTGCCGTCGGCATGGTCGATGTCGGCGCGAAATCGCCGGTGCTGCATGCCCATCGGCCGGTAGGACAGCCGCACCATTGTGATATCGGCATAGCGCCAAAGTCCCGAACGGCGCCCGGTACGCCACGACAGGCCCGGCTCCGTCAGTTCGAAGCGGTGTGCGGCGCCGATCAGCGAGGCCTTGTAGGCATAGAAGTGACCCGGAGCGGCGGCCTCGGCCGCAGCGGTTTCATCCCGGGTCCTGAACGATGCCTTGAACAAGCCGGCTGTCCCGTCGCTGGCGATCGCCGGCGGTGCTTGCTTGCGCCCCGGTCTGTCCCTTACAAGCCACGGAGACGGATGCGGGCGCAAGGGGCGCACGGGTGCTGTGCCGATGGACCGACGATGGCCGAAACGAGCTATTTTCCGCGCCGCCTGATGCTCGCCGGGGGGATGATGTCCGGGGTGCTGCTGGCGCTGGCCGTGCACATGATTGGCCAGGGGTTCGGGCTCGACCTTGGCGGTCTGTGGCGCACTGACGTCAACGACTTCATGCCCGCGGGCGCGGCGATCGCGTGGTGGTTGATCGCCTCGATGGCGTTTGTCGGTGGCTATGTCACCGCGACCCTGATGTACAGCGCGGTGTCCGGCCGCATTCCGCCGCGGCTGCGCCAATTCCTGATCGCCGTCGGTGTGCTGGTGCTGGCGGGCGCCGGCCAGGCCGCTTCGGCGCCTAGTCCCATCCCCACAGTCGCCGGTGTAGTCGCCGGCCTTGCCGCGCTGGTACTCGGCGGCCTGATGGCGTTTTGCGGCGCGCATTTCGCGTTACGCAAGGCCTGAGGCACTCCAAGAAAAATCGCGCGGGCCCTCGCCCGCGCGATTTTTCCTCTCAAACCGGTGGCTGCGATCAGCTCGCGGCGCGCATGTTGATCTTGCCTTCGGCCAGCGAGGTCAGCTTCTTGTCAGTGACCTTTTCCTCGTCCAGCGTCTTCTGCAGCACGGCGGCGCAGTCGTTGCGGCCGAGCTGGCGGGCCCACGCGATCAGGCTGCCATAACGCACGATCTCATAGTGCTCGGCGGCCTGCGCGGCGTTGATCAAGGCGGCATCGAGAACCGCTTTGTCATCGACTTCGCCGGCGGTTTCGTCGGCTTCCTTGATGATTCCGTCGATCGCCGGGCAGTTCACCGCCTTGACCTCGGCGCCATGCATCTTGAACACCTGCTCGAGCCGTTGCACATGAACATGCGTCTCCTCCAGATGCGTCAAAAAGCCCTGCTTGAGCTGCGGGTCGGTCGCCTTGTCTGCCATCTTCGGCAGCGCCTTCACCAGTTGCTTCTCGGCATAATAGATGTCCTGCAACTGGTGCACGAACAGGTCGTCCATGGTCTTGATGTCCTTGGTGAACAGTCCCATCGTTTCTCTCCTGTGTTGAACAGCGATTCCGCGGCCACTGCGGCGCATTGTCTCGCTCGGTTGCGGTATCGCGCTAACAGGGACCACTGAACGTTGTTCCTGAACGCCCTCAATTTCGCGGAGAAAACGAGGTATATGGAACATCAGCCAATTCGTCCTATATGAATGAATGGCGCGATCGCGCGGGGCGATCGGCGACAGCTTTGCCGGCCATGACGGGCTCCGACCGCCGCCCGGTGCGGCGTTAACACTGGTCATGTCAAGGACTGCACAAGGCGCCGTTTTTGCCGTAAGGGTTCGAGCTGATGAGTAACTTCGCGTATGAGTGAATTGGTCGCCGCTTGCCGTCTTACACCCCGATCGGCTTTCCACCTGTTCGCGCTCCGCCGGGAGGACGAATGCAACGATTGCTGAGTGCGCTTGGGCGCGGCTTCAAGCAGCACGTCGGGTGGAAACGGCTCGGTGTCGCGGCCAGCGTCGTGATCATTGCGCTGGCGATCACGCATCTGGTTCGTACCCTCAAGGGCGTCGATACCGGTGTGATCCTGTCTGCCATCGCTGAAAAATCGCCGTTCCAGATTGCACTGGCGGCCTTGTGCGTGCTCGGCGCGTTCGGCACCCTGACGTTTTACGATTACTTCGCGCTGCGAACCATCGGCAAGACCCACGTCCCGTACCGCATTGCAGCGCTGTCGAGCTTCACCAGCTACACCATCGGCCATAACATCGGCGCTACGGTTTTCACCGGCGGCGCGATCCGATTCCGAATCTATTCGGATTATGGCCTCAGCGCCATCGACGTGGCCAAGATCTGCTTCATCTCCGGCCTGACCTTCTGGCTCGGCAATACCTTCGTGCTCGGCGTCGGCATGCTGTGGCACCCGCAGGCGGCCTCCGCGATGGACCTGCTGCCGGACGCCGTCAACCGGCTGATCGGCCTGGCCGGCCTCGCCGGTATCGCGGCCTATCTGGTCTGGCTGTCGGTCGGCAAGCAGCGCCGTGAGCTTGGCCAGAATGGGTGGAAAGTCGTACTGCCGTCGGCCCGGCTGACGCTCCTGCAGATCCTGATCGGCGTCGTCGATCTCGGTTTCTGCGCCTTGGCGATGTACCTGCTGGTGCCCAGTGACCCCGGCATCGATTTCGTGTCGCTGGCGGTGGTATTCATTCTCGCCACCCTGCTCGGCTTCGCCAGCCATGCGCCGGGCAGTCTCGGCGTGTTCGACGCCGCGATGCTGGTGGCGCTGCCGCAGTTCGGCAGGGAGCAACTGGTGGCGACGCTGGTGATGTTCCGGATTCTGTATTTCCTGATTCCGTTCGCCGTGGCCATCGGCATCATGGGCACCCGCGAGCTCTGGCTCAACGTGGTCCGGCCCTGGCAGCAGCGCCGCGCCGCCGAGGAAGCCGAGCAGCAAGCCGCCGAAACCACCACCGCGGTGGTGCATCCGATCAGGCGCCGGGCCAAGGGCTGAAGATCAAGCACCGACTTGCGGCAACGCGGCGCATCCGGTCTATGGTGAGGCCTCTTATTTCCGCCCCATCGGTGACGTTCAACACGCCATGACCTTGATCCATTTCAAACGCGCTTTCATCCGCCTTGCCTTGCTGCTGGCAGCTCTCGTCGCCCTGCCGACTGAATGGGCCGAGGCCCAGAGCGCGGCCAGCGGCCCGATGCAGATTTCCTGGGAGGTCCGCAACCGTTTCCGGCTGTTCCGCGAGGAGCGCGACTTCCAGCAGCATGCCGATTCGCTGCGCAATCGCACCGTCCTCGCTGCGGAGCAGGCGCTCGAAGTGCAGAGCGACGGCCGCGGCTGGGCGCGCAACACCGTCAACCGTCTGTGTGTCGATTTGGCTGGCAAGCTTAGCGAGCCCTGCACCCGCGACACGGTCAAGGAAAGCTACCTGACGCCCACCGAGCACCCGGTCGCGGTGCGACTCACCGGCGAAGTGCCGGTCGGCGCAGTCTGCGCCTGGACCTTCGACGATGGCGACGGTCCGCGGCAATCGAACTTCGACTGCGCCGAACCGGTCAACTTCCGCGCCGTCTACGGCAAGCGCACCGTCGCTACCGTGGATGTGACCAGCGGCGCCGAGGCCCCGCAGCGCATCACCACCGACATCATGGTGCGCGACGTCCTGATCGCCGGATTGGGCGATTCCATCGCCTCCGGCGAAGGCAACCCTGATCGCCCGGTGGCCTTGTCCGACGACGGCTTCTGCTTCCGCTCCTATCTCGGCAGTGCCAGCGACCAGTTTTACCGGCCGAGCCGCGCCGGCTTCAAAGGAGGCCGCTCCTGCGATTCCTATGAGCAGATGCAGGCCTGGCAGCGCCAGGGCGCGTTGTGGATGAGTTCTGCGTGCCATCGCTCGCTGTACAGCTACCAAACCCGCACGGCTCTGACGCTGGCGGTGCAATATCCGCACATCGCCGTCACCTACCTGCCGCTGGCCTGCTCCGGCGCGACCATCGCCGATGGCCTGTTCGGCAAGCAGCAGGCGCGGGAATGCCTGACCACCAAGACGGCGACCACCTGCGTCGGCAGCGTCAACGCGCAGCTCTCGGAATTGCGCGAGGCAATCACCGCGGCGAAGCGCCGCCAGCCGGCGCGCAAGCTCGACCTCGTGCTGCTCTCGATCGGCGCCAATGACATCAATTTCTCCGGCCTCGTTGCCGACGTCATCGTCGATAGCGACACCGAACGCGCGTTGTTCAAGCGCGGCGGCATTCTCGGATCGGTGGACGATTCGCGCGCCGCCCTGGTGCGCGACCTGCCGGCCGGCTTCGGCAAGCTGCGCGAGGCGCTGAAACCGTTGCTGTCAGGCGACCTGTCGCGGGTGATCTTCACCGCCTATGCCAACCCGACCTTCGCGGGCGGCGCGCCTTGCCCCGGCGGCCCCGCCGGCTTCGACGTGCATCCTTCGTTCAATGCCGATCCGCGCCGGCTCGCCAATGTCGCCAATTTCGTCGAGAGCGAATTCCTGCCGCAGTTGAAGGCCATCGCGCTGTGCCAGGGCGGAGTGCTGTGCCGCAATCCCGACGCCGACCGCATGACCTATGTCGATGCGCACCAGCAGACCTTCGCCAATCACGGATTCTGCGCCCGGTCGTCGTCGGATCCGGAATTCGACCGGGCCTGCTTCTCGGCCAAGGGCCAAAGCTTCGATCCGGATATTGTCGCCGCAACGTCGCAGCCGATGCTGTGCGGACGTGGCGCCAGCGAATTCCGCGCCTATCTGCCACGCGCGCGCTGGATCCGCGACGCCAATGACAGCTACTTCGCCGCGATGACTTATCCGCAGGGCATGTCGGCAGCAGTCCAGCCGGCCGATATCCACGATGCCACCTGGGGGGTTCTCTCCGCGGTCTATGGCGGCGCCATCCATCCCACCGCCGAAGGCCACGCCGCCATGGCCGACGCTGCCGTACCGGCCGCCGCGAGCGTGTTGCGACTGGGGGCGGAGGCGGAAGTCACCAGCGAGCCGCTGGGGCAGCCGGTGCCGCTCAGATAGCAGGGGGCGTTCGTGGAGCGGGTTAGGCGAAGCCGTAACCCGCTTCCGAGTTTGAAGGTCGCAGATGGCAGACTAAGTTTCGCTCATCCGCCTTGCGACATTCGCTTCGCTCAATGCGCGACGGTATTGGCCTTCTTCGTCGCAGCGACAGGCGGCTTTGCGGTACCAATGGTCGGCGGCTTTGCCGCAGCTGCAGCCGCGGCTTGGGTCGGGAGGTACTTCGCGATTACGGTCGGATCGAGCGAAGCCGTCATGGTATCCGGCAAACGGAACCAGGTCTCGTCCTTGCCCAACAGCGAGATGCCCCAGTAGCCGCGCACAGTCAGCGTCTGGCCGTCCGGACTGATGCTCATCTTGGCTTTATAGATTTTGCCGTCACGCGGATCGAGGATGTTGCCATTCTCGTATTTCAGTCCGTCCTGCTTCATGTCGCGGATGAACGAGATGCCCAGCACCGGTGCGTTCTTGCGATCATCGACGCATTTGCTGCAGATGTCCTCACCCGGCTTTTCGTCAGCGTCGGCAAAGGTCTTGGCGATGGCGCCTTCAAAGATGCCGCCGCGGTCCAGCATCAGCACCCAGACCACCGGCTTGCCCTTTTCGACCTTCTGCCAGAGCCCCGCCGCGGTCGGCTCGGCCGCCTTTAGAGGTGTGGCGAGCGCTGCCAATGCGGCCAGACCGGCGATCAGCATCGTCAGTTGTCGTTGGGTTCGAACTTGCACCATCGTCATCCCCAAAGGTCAGCTGCGATCCATGCGCCTGCATGGTCAATCAATTATCCGAGAGGCGCAGAGTGCCGCCGCTTGATGGCTTTTGCAAGATAGCGAGACCGTGGAGCGTTTCCGTGCGTGACGCCTGCCACAGCTTTGCCACAGACGGCGGCTGCGGCGCCGCCATTTATGAAGAATTGCGCAGCATATCGCCGCTAGCTAACTCCGAGCTTCTTCTGCAGGCTCGACGACGAGGTGGTGTACTGAAACACCAACCGCTTGTCCGGATAGACATAGCGATGGGCTTTCTGGGCCATCAGTGCGCCTTCATGAAATCCCGAGAGGATCAGTTTCAGCTTGCCGGGGTAGGTGTTGATGTCGCCGATCGCGAAGATGCCCGGCACGTCGGTTTCGAACGACGCGGTCTCCACCGGCACCAGGTTGTTCTCCAGCTTGACGCCCCAGTTCGCCACCGGGCCGAGCTTCATGGTTAGCCCGAAGAACGGCAACAGGGTATTGCATTCGATCTTGTAGCTCTGGTTGTCGCTGCCCTTGACCAGCGCGCCGGACAACTGGCCGTCCACGCCTTCGAGGCCGGTGACCTGGCCAATTCGAAGGTCCATCTGGCCGGAACTCACCAAAGCGCGCATCTGATCGACGCTGTGCGGGGCGGCGCGAAAATCGTCACGGCGGTGTAGCAGCGTGACGCGCCTGGCGATCGGATGCAGGTTGAGCGTCCAGTCCAGCGCGGAATCGCCACCGCCGACGATCAGGAGATCCTTGTCGCGAAACTGCTCCATCTTGCGAACCGCATAGAATACCGAACTGCCCTCGTAAGCCTCGATGCCCGGCACCGGCGGCCGCTTCGGCTGAAACGAGCCGCCGCCGGCCGATATCACCACCACCTTGCACTCGAACGTCTTTCCCGCGTCGGTGGTGACGCGAAACAAGGGATCGCCGATCTTCTCGATGGTCTCGACCATTTCGTTGAGATGGAAGGTCGGATTGAACGGCTTGATCTGCTCGAGCAGCGCGTCGGTGAGGCCCTGCCCGGTCACCAGCGGGATCGCTGGAATGTCGTAAATCGGCTTTTCCGGATAGAGTTCGGCGCACTGGCCGCCGAGCTTGTCGAGGATGTCAACGAGATGCACCCGCATATCGAGCAGGCCCAGTTCGAACACCGCGAACAGCCCGCACGGGCCGGCGCCGATGATCAACACGTCGGTCTTGATCGTTTCGCTCATGGTGGTTTCTTCTCGGTTGAACTCTGCCCCAGGGGTCGCAGCCATCCGGCCCACCTGTCTAACCAACGCAACCAACGGGGGAAAGCGAAAATCGGCAAGGCCGCGGACGGCTCTTGCCCACATGCTGCAACTGCGCTGTAACTCGCATCGCATGACTGGAGATGATTTCGTGAACGCACCTGCCCGCGCGCCGACGCCCCTGCTCGATAACTATCCGTATCGCCTCACCGATAATGTGCGCTTCGCCGACCTCGACCCCAACCAGCACGTCAACAACGCCGTCTACGCCAGCTACTTCGAAACCAGTCGGGTGATGCTGGTGAAAGATCCGAGCTACGGCCTGATCCCGCCGGGGCAGAGCTGGGTGCTGGTCCGCCTCGACATTCACTACCGCGCCGAACTGCACTGGCCCGGCACGATCGAACTCGGGCTCGGCGTACTCAGGCTGGGTCGGACATCGGCTACATTCTCGCAGGTGGTCTTTTCCGGCGGCAAATGCGTGGCATCGGCAACATCGACCACCGTCATGGTGGGACTGCAAAGCCGCGAGCCGACGCCAATTCCCTCGGAAGTGATCGAGCGCTTTCAGCCGTGGCTGATGCGCGGCGACGTGGCGTGATCTGCAATGCGCTGCTCGCCATAGCCAACTGCGAACCGGCTTCCGCCACAACACGCCCCAAGCAAGGGCGTCGCCGGCTACGCGTGGTGATTGCGCGATATTCTGCGGCTACACCTGACGGCGCGTTGAACTTGGGTGTTGAGATTATCCCGCACCGCCTTTATGGCGTTGTCATCTGCCGATCCTCACCGTGCCGCCGCCTCAACGAACCGAAATGACGTGACATGAAAAAGACCATCGTGATCGCCGCGCTGCTGGTCGCCACGGCAGCGTCTGCGCAGACCCCGCCGTTGGTCGGCGGCAAGCCCCTGTTGCAAGTCGCCCCGAGGGGCCCGGCCAAGGCAGCCAAGCCCGGGTCGGTCGCCGAGGGGGTGCGCGCGTGCCTCGACATCGAAGATGGAACGAAGGAGCGTCTCGACTGCTACGACGCCGTCGTCCCGCCGAAGCCGAAATCCAAGCCTGGCAAAGCGAAGGGCGTGCTGGATTGCCGATTCATCAAGGAGCAGGACGAACGGCTCACCTGCTTCAATGGTTTCGCCGAGAGCGTGCCGAAATTTTCAAGCCGTTGACGCCGTCCGGCGGCATCGCCCGGCCCGTAACGGCCTCGGCCGTCAGGCCTGCCGTTCGGGGGTCATGACCACAAGGCCGTCCAGCGCGTCGCTGACCTTGATCTGGCACGAGAGCCGCGAATTCGGACGCACGTCGTAGCCGAAATCCAGCATGTCCTCTTCCATCGGCGTCGGCGCGCCGACCTTGTCGCGCCAGGCTTCATCGACATAGACGTGGCAGGTGGCACAGGCACAGGCGCCACCGCATTCGGCCTCGATACCCGGAATGGAATTGCGGATCGCCGCTTCCATCACCGTGGAGCCGGGCTCAGCGTCAATGGTACGGGTCTCGCCGGAATGATCCACAAAGTTTATCTTGGCCATGATGCTCGCGCTGCCGGGAAGGGAGATACCGCTGTCCTATACCGGGTCGATCCGGATCGCGCCAGCGCCGCGCCCGCAAATCCTTGGCGACATGCGGATCAGGAGCGGTTCAGCCGCCGGTCGATCGCCAGACGCGCCTCGGCGACGGCGTCGTTCAGCGTCATCAGGGCTTCGGCCGTATCGCTGTCTTCGCGAACCGCGGTTTCCAGCCATTCGGCGGCATCCGCCACCCGGAACGCGCCGATTGCCCGCGCCGAGCCCTTCAGCGTGTGTGCCAACTCGGCGACGTCGGAGGGCAATTTGACCAGTCGCTCCATCAGCCCGACGGCCTGACCGGCAAACATCGCCAGCACTTCGCGTTCCAGGCTGTCGTCGCCCAGCGTCATGCGCTGCAGGTGGACCAGGTCGATCGGACCATCATCGGGGGCGAGCGGCGGCGACGGCATCCAGTTGATCCGTTCGAGGTGAAGCGGCATGATGATGATGACCCAGATGTCCGGCCGCCGGACGATCCGGCCGCGAATTTCGCGCAGCCAAACATGGAATTGGTTAACGGAACGTTTCACGTACGGGCCACCAGTCCGACGCCATTTTGTCGAAAAGTCGCCACGATTGGAGCGCGGAACGGCTTATTTCAAGCCGCAGCAAGGCCTTACCGCCCGAGGCTGTTAACGATGATTAAGAATGTCTTAACCGAATCCATTTCATTCGCCGCACCAAGCCAATAGGATGTTTGCGGAAGTAGCGGACAAGCCGAGCGACCGGTAGTTCGCGCGATCCTCGCGGGGTGTAGTTGGGCAAGTTCCCGATTGCAGCGAGGGATCGCCGGGGAACTTCCGGATGTAAACAAGGGGCGTGGGACACGAGATGGCAAACAACACAAAGAAGGCCAAGGATCCAACCGAAGTTGCGCTGTCCGCCATCCAGGAAGCCTTGAACATCAGCGACGCGCCGCCGGTCGAGCGTGACCCGTCGGCCATCCGCCACGACAATGCGCCATCCGGCGTGGCTTACGACGAAAACTCATTCGACACCCGCATCAACGCCGAGCGACCGACCTTCGAGCAGGCTGACGAGCAGCGTTTCACACGTCGGCCCGCCAATGACGACCGCGAGACCATCGGCCAGATCCTGCAGGCGATCCAGAAGGGCCGCCCGGCCCGCAACGTCTATACGCTCGCCACCTTGTTCGCCGGCGTCTGGATCGTCGGCGCCGGTCTGCTGACCGTCAGTTTCCTGCCCTCGCTGCAGGCCTTCATCGGCCAGGGCAGCGGCGGCACGCTCGCCGTCGCCGGCCTGATCGCATTGTTCTTCGCGCCGGTGCTGCTGTTCTATTTCCTCGCCAGCCTTGCGTGGCGCGGCCAGGAATTGCGGATGATCGCGAC
>NZ_JAQGJD010000016.1 GCF_028290785.1 Tardiphaga sp.
CGATCACCCAGGAGATCGACCCCGCATACAGCAACAGCGCGGCGGCATCGATGCGGCCGAACTGCACCGCAAAGCCCATCAGCGCGCCCCATGAGAACGCCAGACCGAGCACGATCTGCGGCCAGTAAGTGATGCGCTTCATGAACGGATAGGCGGCGACGATGACCAGCGATGCGACGCCGGTAGCAATAGCAAAGCTGTTGAACTGAATGAGGATCATCAATCCGATCAACGCCAGCAGTACCAGAAAGGCTGCAGCCTGCCTGACGCTGACCTGCCCGGCCGGAATCGGCCGCGACCGGGTGCGCTCCACCTTGGCGTCGAGGTCGCGGTCGGTGATGTCGTTCCAGGTGCAGCCTGCGCCGCGCATCACGAAAGCGCCGACGAAGAACAGCAGGATCGACCACGGCAGTTGATGCAGGTCGCGGGCGACGCCAGCGGCCAATGCCGCGGACCACCAGCACGGCATCAGCAGCAGCCACGACCCGATCGGGCGATCGAACCGGGCCAGCCGCAGAAACGGCCGCGACCACAACGGCGCGCCGCGATCGACCCAGTTGCCGGTCGCGTCCGCTACGCGGGTGGCCGCGTCGGTCATGGCCGGATCACCGCGCGAGCACGTTGCCGTTCAGCGTGTCGAAGGTGCTGCCGCCGCTCTTCTTGGCGGCGGTGGCTTCCGGCAGCGCGGCCGAGGAGCCCAGCACGTCGCTGAGGCGCGGCGCCGCGGCGGCGCCGCGCTGCTGCTGCTGGCTGGCGACGTTGCAGACCTTGCCGCGCATGCCTTCGGTGTTCTTGTGGCCGTTCTTCATCTGGTCGCCGACCGAGCTGGGAATGCCGCATTTCTGCGCGTTGGCCTCGATGTATTTGATCATCTTCACTTCGCTCTGCGAGAACGCGGTGATCAACTTGCAGGCCTCTTCTGGCGGCGCGTGGCGCTCGCTGGCGTTCTTGATCGCGATGCCGCGTTTCTCGGCCTCCTGGCGCAGCGGCAAGAAACCCTTCATGCAGTCCTCGCCGCCGGGCGGCCCGGCCTGTTGAGGCTGCGAGAAGCCACCGGTGACCGGCGCGGCGCCGGCCGAGGGGAATGCGCTGGGTGCGCCGACCGCGCCAGCAGGCGCCCCGTTAACGGGCGGAAACGGCGAAGCGCTGGCAGGCGCGCCATTGACCGGCGGGAACGGCGACGCACTGGCCGGCGCGGTAGCGCCGGATGGCAACGGCGCGGGAAACGCGCCCTGGGCGCGAACTTCGACAGCCTGCATGGCAAATACCGCCAGGGTCAGCGGCACAATCAAACGACGGATGATCACGTGGTTTCCTCCGGCAAGCTCATTGCCCCGGCACTCCCGGGACAATCCATCCCGATCCAGGGCTTTTACGATTCCTGCCAGCCCTTAACAACCCGTGGAATCTGGCGGCAGCGCGGCGTAAACGACGAAGAACGCTGATAAATCGTCGCAATTGGGTTAAAGCACGCCACCTGAACGGAACATGACTCATGCCGCCCACCGATTTTCGCAGCCCCCGCCTGTTCGTCGATGCCCCGCTGGCCGCCGACGCCGGCCTAGTGCTGGACCGCAACCAGAGCAATTACCTCGGCAATGTGCTGCGGCTCGCCGCAGGCGCCTCGGTGCTGGTGTTCAACGGCCGTGACGGCGAGTGGCAGGCGGCGATCTCCGCCGGCAAGCGGCCCGACCGCCTGACCCTGCTGGCCCGGACCCGGCCGCAGGACGCCCTGCCCGACGTCACCTACGTGTTCGCGCCGCTAAAACACGCCCGGCTCGATTACATGGTGCAGAAGGCCATCGAGATGGGCGCCGCCGCCTTGCAGCCGGTGATGACGCGCTACACCCAGGCCAGCCGGGTCAACACCGAGCGGATGCACGCCAATGTGGTGGAAGCCGCCGAGCAATGCGGCATTCTCAGCGTCGCCGGGGTCGCCGAACCGCTGCCGCTGGCCAAATATCTCGACGCGCGCGATGGCGGCCGGCTGCTGATTTTTTGCGACGAGGCCGCCGAGGTCGCCAATCCCCTGACGGCGCTGGCCGGCGCCCGCGAGGCGGCCTCGGGCGGTATCGACGTGCTGATCGGCCCGGAAGGCGGCTTTGCCGAGGAGGAACGCGCCCTGTTGCTGCGGCAGCCGAGCATCCTGCGGCTGGCGCTGGGACCGCGGATCATGCGCGCCGACACCGCCGCAGTGGCGGCGCTGGCGCTGGTGCAGACCGCATTGGGGGACTGGGCGGGCAAGAATGTAGGCCGGGTTAGCGAAGCGTAACCCGCCATTGAGCGGTAATCCGCGCCGCGGCGGATTACGCCTTCGGCTGATCCGCCCTACGAATATCGATTAAGCCACTTCGGCGAAGAGGGTCGAAACGTCGCAATACCCATGCTAAGGCCTGCGCCAGCCAAGACTTTCACCGATTTCCGGACTTCGAGATGACCAAGACCGCCGCCCCTCGTGCGACCGGATCCGCCGCTGGGGCGGATGCGCTGCTGTTGTCGTTTGCCGAGGCCGGCTACCTGAAGGCCGAGCCGGCGATCCTGCAGCCGGCCGAGCCGTTCCTCGACCTGTCTGGCGAGGACATCCGCAAAAGCCTCTACCTGACCACCGACGCGACTGGCGAGGAACTGTGCCTGCGCCCGGACCTCACCATTCCCGTGGCGCGCGACTACCTCGCCTCCCCCCGCGCCGGCCAGCCTGTCGGGTTCTGCTATCTCGGCCCGGTGTTCCGCTATCGCGGCGGCGGCCCTTCGGAATTCCAGCAGGCCGGCATCGAATCGTTCGGGCGTCAGGATAGCGCCGCCGCCGACGCCGAAATGCTGGCGCTCGGGCTCGAAGCCACCGCCGCGTTCGGCCTGACGGACATCGAGATCCGCACCGGCGACGTGGCGCTGTTTGCCGCGCTGATCGATGCGCTCGACCTCTATCCGGTGTGGAAGCGCCGGTTGATCAAGGATTTCAACCGCAAGGGCGATCTCGAGATGGACCTGGGACGGCTGACGCTGGCAGAGACCCCGGTCCGCAACGAATATGAGGGCGTGCTCGCCGCACTCGCCGGCTCCGATCGCAAGGCGGCGCTGGCTTTGGTCACCGACCTGATGTCGATCGCCGGCGCCACCAATGTCGGCGGCCGCTCGGTAGCGGAGATCGCCGACCGCTTTCTCGAACAGTCCACCCTCAAGGGCGGCGCGCTGCCGCGCGATGCGCTGAAGATCATCAAGGCGTTTCTCGCCATCACCGGCACGCCGGATGAAGCGCTGGCGCAGTTGCGCAAGCTGACCGCGTCGGCGAAGCTCGATCTTTCCGGAGCCCTCGACCTGCTGGAAAGCCGCATCGGCTTCATGGCCGCCCGCGGCATCGATATTTCCAGCGTCAGCTTCTCCACCTCGTTCGGCCGCGGGCTCGATTACTACACCGGCTTCGAATTCGAATTGCACCGCAAGGGCAACGGCACCGAGCCGCTGGTCGCCGGCGGCCGCTACGATGGCCTGCTCGGCCAGCTCGGCTCGGCGAAGCCGATCCCGGCGGTGGGCTTCTCGATCTGGATCGAGGCTTTGACACAGGCTTGCAGCACTTCCGCCGCAACCGGATCTCCCGGGAGCGCCGCATGACCACGCCCTTCGTACTCGCCGTTCCCTCCAAGGGCCGGCTGCAGGAAAACGCCGAAGCCTTCTTCGCCCGCGCCGGGCTGATCCTGGCCAAGCCGGGCGGCGTCCGCGACTATCGCGGCACCATTGCGGGCCTCGACAATGTCGAGATCGCCTATCTCTCGGCCAGCGATATCGCCGGACAACTGGCGCGCGGCTCGGTGCATCTCGGCATCACCGGCGAAGACCTGCTGCGCGAAAGCATCCCCGATGCCGACAAGAAAGTGGCGCTGATCGAGGGGCTCGGCTTCGGCAGCGCCAATGTGGTGGTCGCGGTGCCGCAGGCGTGGATCGACGTCCGCACCATGGCCGATCTCGACGACGTCACCACCGGCTTTCGCGCGCAGCACAACCGCCGCATGCGCGTCGCCACCAAGTACATCAACCTGACGCGCAATTTCTTCGCATCGCATGGCGTGGTCGATTACCGCACCGTCGAAAGCGCCGGCGCCACCGAAGGTGCCCCCGCCACCGGCGCGGCGGAGATGATCGTCGATATTACCACCACCGGCGCGACCCTGGCCGCCAACGGCCTGAAGGTACTCGACGACGGCGTGATCCTGCGCAGCCAAGCCAATCTGGTCGCCTCGCGCGACGCCGACTGGAACGATAGCGCGCGCGAAACCGCCAGCATCATCCTCGACCACATTGCCGCCCGCGCCCGCGCCAGCAAGTACAAGGAAGTCCGTACCCGCTTCGCCGGTTGCGACCAGGCGTTGCTCACCGAAGCTCACAACCGCTTCGGCGTGGTATCGCCGTTCGGCGGCCCGACCTCGTCGGGCATGATCACGCTGCACTGCCCACCGGCGCAGATCTACGCGCTCGGCAGTTTCCTGCGACAGCATGGCGCCGATACCGTGTCGGTGGCATCGCTGGAATACGTGCTCGACCGCGAGAATCCGCTGTTCGCCAGGCTTGAGGCGTTCTTGCGGCAGTAGGGCGCAACGCACGGCTGGCGACAGCGCGCGGCGATTGCCATATGTTGCGGATGAATCGGATGTTGGGACTTCATCGATGATGCTGGGCAGTGACGTTTCGGCCCTATCGACCGACCCCGCCACCGCGGCGACGCTGGGCCTGTCGATCGTGGTGCCCGTCTACAACGAGGCGCCGGGCCTTGCGATCTTCCACGAGCGGCTGAACGTGCTCGCCGCGACGCTGAAGGCGCGCCACGGACTTTGCTGTGAAGTCGTCTACGTCGATGACGGGAGTGCCGACGGCACGCTCGGGGTCGCCCGGACGCTGACCGCCACCGCGCTCGACGTCCAGGTGGTTTCGCTGTCGCGCAATTTCGGCAAGGAAGCCGCGTTGATGGCCGGGCTCGATCACGCCCGCCTCGGCGCCGTGCTGTTCATGGACGGCGATGGCCAGCATCCGCCGACGCTGGTGGAAACCCTGGTCGGGCACTGGATCGATGGCGGCTTCGACGTGGTCTACACCGCGAAGGCGCATCGCGACGAGGAATCCTTCCTGCGCCGCCAGGCGGTGCATGGCTTCTACAAGCTGATCAACTGGGGCGCCCGGGCGAAAATTCCGGAAGACGCCGGCGACTTTCGCCTGTTGTCGCCGCGCGCCGCAGCGGCATTGCGGCAATTGCCCGAGCGCAATCGCTTCTTCAAGGGCCTCGCCACCTGGATCGGCTTCCGGCAGTTGCGCGTCGATTACGAACCCGCGGCGCGGGAGCACGGCGTCACCTCGTTCAACCCGAAGCAACTGATCGGCCTCTCGATCGAGGGCCTGACCTCATTCTCGGTAGCGCCGCTGCGCTTCGCCAGCATGTTCGGACTGCTGCTCGCCGTCGGCGCGTTCCTGTTCGGCCTCAACATCCTGTGGGAGACCTGGATGGAGGGCAAGTCGGTGCCGGGCTATCCGTCGCTGATGGTCGGCCTGATGACGATCGGCGGCGTGCAGCTGCTGATGATCGGAATCGTCGGCGAGTATATCGGCAAGATTCTTTCCGAGCTGAAGGCGCGGCCGATCTACTTTGTCGCCGAACACAGCGTGAAGCGCGCACCTGCCGACACCGCGGTCAGCGTCGCGGACCGGACCGCCGCCGAATGAACGGCATCGCGCCGCGGAAGATCTGGCTGTGCGCTGACGACTACGGCATCAGCCCCGGCGTCAACCGCGGCATCCGCGAGCTGATCGAACAAGGCCGCCTCAACGCCACCTCGGTCATGGTGGTGGGGCCGGCGATCGGCCGCAACGAAGCGAGTGCGCTGCATGACGCCGTGGCCAGGAACCGGAACTGCGCGATCGGTTTGCACGCCACGCTGACCGCGCCGTTTCATCCCATCACCATGCACTACCGGCCGCTGCGCGATGAGCAGTTCCTGCCGCTCGGCAAGACCCTTCAGGCCAGCCTGTTGCGAAAACTCGATCCGGAAATGATCCGCGCCGAACTGGCCGCCCAGATCGCAACTTTCACCAAATTGCTTGGACGCGCGCCGGACTACATCGACGGCCATCAGCACGTGCAGGTCTTTCCGCAGGTGCGCGATGCCTTCCTGGCCGCGGCCAAGGCGCACGCACCGGGCGCCTGGGTACGGCAGTCCGGCCGCGTTCAGCCGCTGTCGCAGCGCCTCAACACGCCGAAGGCGCTGCTGCTCGACACGCTGAGCGCCACCTTCCGCAAGCGCGCCGCGCGGGCCGGCGTCGCCTTCAATCCCGGCTTTGCCGGGGCCTATGATTTCACCAAGCAGCTAGAGTTCGGCGCGCTGATGGCCGGCTTCCTCGACGGACTGCCCGATGGCGGACTCGTCATGTGCCACCCCGGACATGTCGATGAGATCCTGGTCAGCCTCGATCCCTTCACCGACCAGCGCGAACGCGAATACGCGTATCTCGCCGGTGACGACTTTCCGCGCCTGCTCGATGCGAACAAAGTTACACTGGCCAGGTAGCGCCGGGCGATATGCCGCATACCAAAATTTAATCCGGGCGGCACTTATTGCGACACAAAGCGTCACTACATCTGCCACGCGCCATCACAGCGCGAGCGAGCCGGAGGACGCCATGACACCGCAAGAACGCCAGTTGGTCGACGATCTGTTTGACCGGCTCAGCAAGGTCGAAGCCGCGCCGCGCGACCGCGATGCGCTGGACGCCATCGCCGACGGTCAGCGCCGTGCGCCCAACGCCATCTACGCGCTGGTGCAGACCGTGCTGCTGCAGGACGAGGCGTTGAAGCGCGCCCACGATCGCATCACCGAGCTGGAAGGCAACGGCGCGCCGGGCGCGGTGCCCGCCGGCGGCTTCCTCGATTCGATGCGCGACGCATTGTTCGGCCAGAGCCCCACGCAGGGCCAGAGCCCGAACCAGCCGCGCGGCTCGGTGCCCAGCGTGCGCCCCGGCGAGCCCAGCCGCGCCGCCTGGAACACCGGCCAGGTGATCGGCCAGCCGCAGCAGCAAGGCTACGGCCAGGGCGGCCAGGGCCAGTACGGTCAGCAGCCCTATGGCCAGCCACAGCCTCAGGCCGGTGGCGGCGGTTCGTTCCTCGGTACCGCGGCAGCGGCGGCGGCCGGCATGGTCGGCGGCTCGCTGCTGCTCGGCAGCATCCGCTCGATGATGGGCGGCAGTGGCGGCCACCAGCAGGGTTTCGGCGATAGCGCCAATGCCAGCGAGAGCAAGAGCCCGTGGAGCTCGGATTCGTCCGGCGGCAATCTCGCCCGCGACGCCGGCGTCAACGACATCGGCAATTCCTCGGGGCAGCGCGCCGGATCGTTCGACCAGGCGCAGGCCGACATCGACCAGGACCAGGATCAGGACCAGGACGATCACGACGACATGGACATGGACTCGGACGATTTCGGCAGCGACAGCGACAACGCCTGAACGTCTTTGTCAGGACGGAAACGAAACGGCCGCTCTCACGAGCGGCCGTTTTTTGTGAGTACGCGGTCTCGTTTCCCGGACGCGCTGCGGCATTCTCAGGCGATGCCCTTGCATCGCCGCTATGCCGCTGCGCAGATCCGTGATCCCGGTGTCTTAAAATCAGCAACCGGGGCGCCGGATCTGCGAGGCAGCACTTCGTGCTGCATCGCGTCCGGGGAACGAATCTGAATCGTCAAAGCACTAGTCCGGACGCGGTCCGGCGTTCATCACGTATCGCATCGCGTCCGGGGCACGCGGGCTCAGATCACAACCACCTTGGCGCCGACATTCACCCGGCCATACAGATCGATGACGTCCTCGTTGCGCATGCGGATGCAGCCGGAGGAGACGTTGGTGCCGATCGTCCACGGCTCGTTGGAACCGTGAATGCGGTACAGCGACGTGCCGAGATACATGGCGCGGGCGCCGAGCGGATTCTCCGGGCCGCCTTCCATGTGACGCGGCAGGTCGGGTCGGCGCACCAGCATTTCCGGCGGCGGCGTCCAGGCCGGCCATTCCTTCTTCGCGGTGATGGTCTTCACGCCGGCCCAGGTGAAGCCGGGCTTGCCAACGCCGATGCCGTAGCGCATCGCGCGGCCGCCGCCCTGCACCAGGAACAGGAACTTGTTCGGCGTATCGACCACGATAGTGCCGGCACCCTCTTTGCCGTCATACTCCACCATCTGCGGCTGATATTTCGGATCCATCGCGGGGCGCGCCGGGTCGATCGCTTCTTCCGGTTGCCGCATGCTCTGCTGCGGCTCGTAGCGCGGCAGCAGGCCGCGCCGCGGCTCGTAGCTCGGCAATGGCTGGGACTGGCCCTGCCCGGGACTATCGTTGAAGAGGAATTCGATGAAGCCGCCGCCCATGCGCGGGCGTTCGGCATAGCCGGTGCGCTGCGCCGGGCGCTGCATCGGCTCGTTCGCGTAGTACACGACGGGCTCTGCGGACTGCGCGGCGGCGTGATGAATTCCAGCGAGCAACGACGTGCTGGCCAGAAAGGCGAGAGAGAATTTTTTGAACATCGACGTACTCTGCACTGTTTCGTCGTGACGCCTCCTCCCACGAGGAGCGCTTTGCACGCTTCGATCTAAAGGTAGAATCGCGTCGGTTTGGTAAACGAAAGCGGCGTTTCGATTCACCACGTCGGTAAACGCCGCGGTTCTCTGCGGTAGCGTTTATTTTCAATAAACGCGCCGGCTGCATGGTTAACCGTGCGTCTACGCCGCCGTGTCTGCACCGATTTCGAGCGTTCCGGCGTGAACTCAACGTTAAACTCATGCGATTAGGAAAAGATATTGATTGAACGTTGGGGGACCTGATGTCTGTTCGTCGCAAGCGCTTTCGTATTGAAGAAGTCAATTTCGGCAGCACGCCGATGCCCGCCGAAATCGCCGACGCTGGTACCATGCCGATGCACCGCGAGATCATGATGGAGCTGCGCGCGATCCGCACCCAGATGGCCGCCCCACAGCGCAACGCGGTCTCCGACCAGGTCAGTGCAACGGCCGACGAGCAGGTCGCCGAAGCGCAGGCTTTGCTGGCGACCTACCGGGCCCAGATCGAGCAGTGCGAAAAGCTCAAGATCGAACTCGACCTCATTCACGACGCCATCACCCGCACCAAGCAGGAGATTGCGACCCTGCACGGCAAGAGTTTTGACGGCGACGAGATGGCCAAGGTCAACGGCGAACTCGGCGCCGTGGTCGGCGGTACCGAAGAAGCGACCCAGCAGATTCTGGCCGCTGCCGAAGCCATCGACAACGCCTCCACCGCCATTGGCAAGGTCACTTCGGTGGATCAGCAGAAGCAGTTGCTGGAAGATATCCAGGACAACGTCGTGGCGATCTTCGAGGCCTGCAACTTCCAGGATCTCACCGGTCAGCGCATCAGCAAGGTGATGACCACGATGAAGTTCATCGAGAACCACATCATCACCATGATGGACATCTGGGGTGGCGTCGATGCCATCAAGGCGCACGCGCCGCCGATCGTCGACGACCGCGTCGGCGATGCCAAGCTGCTCAACGGACCGATGCTCGATGGCGACATCGGCCACGCCTCGCAGGACGACATCGACGCGATGTTCGGCTAGGCGAGCGTAGGGCGTAGGATGGGTTGAGCACTCGCGAAACCCATCACCCGCTGCCGATGGGTTTCGCGAAGACGCTCAACCCATCCTACGGCTCGCGCCGGACGGACAATCACATCAATACAAAAATGGCGCGTCCGGGGGACGCGCCATTTTTGTAGCTTGCATTGGCCCCTCAGCGGTCGTCCCCGCTTTCGCGGGACGACACACGCTGAGCTTGGAGGTAGACTCGCTACGCCTTCGGCGCGCAGCGCACGTAGACCATGTTGCCGTAGCGAACGGCCGCGTCCTTGTCGAGGAAGCGCGTTACCAGAATGCGGCCGTCGAACGAGACGATCTCGCGGTCCTTCTCGCCGCCGGCGGGGCCGGCCGGACCGATGTAGTTCTTGCCGCTCGGGCTGCCCTTCAGGCGCAATTCCTGCGGCGTCGCCTCGTCGGCCAGATGCATGATGACGCCGCCGGAGGTGCCGGCGCTGATGACATAGGGCTGCTTGCACTGGCCGCGGGCGGCGTTCTCGGTCCGGGTGCGATCGGCCGGGTTCATGTAGGACGCCAGACCCCAGCGGCCGACGATTTCGTCGGGCCGGATCGACGCGGGCATTTCACGCTCCAGCGGCGGTTCGGGCGGCGCCGCAGGCTGCGAATTGCCCAGGCTGAAACCGCTAAACCCGCTATACGAACCGCAGCCGCCGAGCATCAACGCCAGAGAGGAGGCGATTGCCAGCTGGGCAACCGTGCGGGCGTGACGTGACCTGATCATAGCATCCCCTAAAGAAAATCGTGTGGCCGCCATCCCGCGGCCAAGCGCAAAACACTGTTGGAAGCGATGAGGTCACTTTGAATACGCTCATCGTCCAATATGGTTTCCAGATCATCCTATATTGACCTCACCAAGGCCTTAAGGGCCATCGCTTGACAGAATTGGCGTCTGGCCATATCTCCGGACGCACATTTAGCACTCCCGGAGCACGATTGCTAAGGGGTGCAGGCCGGGTTTCTTCAGGCGCCCCCGGCCGGGTCCCGCTATCTTGCTTGCGACCGCCCACAAATCTCACACCGAACCAGGGGAAACTCCATGGCCAAGATCAAATTCCGCCCGCTGCATGACCGCGTCGTCGTCAAGCGCATCGATGCCGAGACCAAGACCAAGGGCGGCATCATCATCCCGGACAGCGCCAAGGAAAAGCCCCAGGAAGGCGAAGTCGTCTCGGTCGGCCCCGGCGGTCGCGACGAGGCCGGCAAGCTGATTCCGATCGACATCAAGGTCGGCGACAAGGTGCTGTTCGGCAAGTGGTCGGGCACCGAGATCAAGCTCGATGGCCAGGAGCTCCTGATCATGAAGGAGTCCGACATCATGGGCGTTCTGAACTAAGCGCCATACACTCTCCCTCATCCTGAGGAGGCGGCGCAGCCGCCGTCTCGAAGGATGGGCCACCATCACAGGTTTCACCACATCATCCTTCGAGACGCGGGCAAGGCCCGCTCCTCAGGATGAGGTTCTCACCAGGAGCACAACAACATGGCCGCCAAAGACGTTAAATTCGCCGGAGACGCGCGCGACCGCATGCTGCGCGGCGTCGATATTCTCGCCAACGCCGTCAAGGTCACGCTCGGTCCCAAGGGCCGCAACGTGGTGATCGAGAAGAGCTTCGGCGCTCCGCGCATCACCAAGGACGGCGTCACCGTCGCCAAGGAAATCGAGCTCGAGGACAAGTTCGAGAACATGGGCGCGCAGATGCTGCGCGAAGTCGCCTCCAAGACCAACGACACCGCCGGCGACGGCACCACCACCGCCACCGTGCTGGCCCAGGCCATCGTCCGTGAAGGCGCCAAGTCGGTTGCCGCCGGCATGAACCCGATGGATTTGAAGCGCGGCATCGACATCGCGGTTGCTGCCGTCATCAAGGACATCACCAAGCGCGCCAAGCCGGTCGCCTCGACCGCCGAAGTCGCCCAGGTCGGCACCATCTCCGCCAACGGCGACGCCGCCATCGGCAAGATGATCGCCCAGGCGATGCAGAAGGTCGGTAATGAAGGCGTCATCACCGTCGAAGAGAACAAGTCGCTCGAGACCGAAGTCGATATCGTCGAAGGCATGAAGTTCGACCGCGGCTATCTCTCGCCCTACTTCGTCACCAATGCCGAGAAGATGACCGCCGAGCTCGAGGACGTCTATGTCCTCCTGTACGAGAAGAAGGTCTCCAGCCTGCAGGCCATGCTGCCAGTGCTCGAAGCTGTCGTGCAGAGCGGCAAGCCGCTGCTGATCATCGCCGAGGACGTCGAAGGCGAGGCTTTGGCCACGCTGGTGGTGAACCGTCTCCGTGGCGGCCTCAAGGTCGCTGCCGTCAAGGCGCCGGGCTTCGGCGATCGCCGCAAGGCGATGCTGGAAGATCTCGCGATCCTGACCGGCGGCCAGCTGGTCTCCGAAGACCTCGGCATGAAGCTGGAGAGCGTCACGCTCGCCATGCTCGGCCGCGCCAAGAAGGTGGTGATCGACAAGGAAAACACCACCATCGTCAACGGCGCCGGCAAGAAGGCGGCGATCGAATCGCGCGTCAACCAGATCAAGGCGCAGATCGAGGAGACCACCTCGGACTACGACCGTGAGAAGCTGCAGGAGCGTCTCGCCAAGCTGGCCGGCGGCGTCGCGGTGATCCGCGTCGGCGGCGCCACCGAGATCGAAGTCAAGGAGAAGAAGGACCGCGTCGATGACGCGCTCAACGCCACCCGCGCGGCTGTCCAGGAAGGCATCGTGCCGGGCGGCGGCGTGGCATTGCTGCGCGCCAAGAAGGCCGTCGGCCGCATCACCAGCGAGAACTCCGACATCCAGGCCGGCATCAACATCGTGCTGAAGGCGCTGGAAGCCCCGATCCGCCAGATCGCGGAAAACGCCGGTGTCGAAGGCTCGATCGTGGTCGGCAAGATCCTGGAGAACAAGTCCGAGGCGTTCGGCTTCGACGCCCAGACCGAAGAGTATGTCGATATGGTCGCCAAGGGCATCATCGACCCCGCCAAGGTGGTTCGTACGGCCCTGCAGGATGCGGCGTCGGTCGCCGGTCTGCTGGTCACCACCGAAGCCATGGTCGCCGAACTGCCGAAGGAAGCCGCTCCCGCGATGCCGGGCGGCGGCGGCGGTATGGGTGGCATGGGCGGAATGGGAGGCATGGGCTTCTAGGCCCAGGCAACCTGCACGATTATCGAAGGCCGCCTCCGGGCGGCCTTCTTTTTTGCCCATTGCGGATTGATCTTTCGCCCGCAGCTTGGTTCTGATTCAATCCGGCCGCAACGCCCCGGGTGGGCCGAAAAGACGTCCAAGGAAATTTGAAATGCGCGCGCTTCGTGTTTGCCTGATCGGCCTTGCCACCGCCTGCTCCGTGTCCCTGCACCCGGCCGCGGCGCAGATGAAGCTGGCGCCGAAGAGCCAGGTCACCGGCCCGGAGACGCGCTATTTCACCTCCCTCGAAGGGCTGATGGAGGGCAATGCCGACGTCATCCTGCGCGAGACAAGGCAGGGTAAGACCGTCACCGCCGCGACCCTCGACGTCTGCTATCCCGCCGAGAAGGGCTCCGAGCGCAAGGATCGCTTCGTCGCCAACCTCACGGTGAGCGGCAACAGCCTGACCGGCGCCACCCAGAGCCAGATCGACAAGCTGCCGGTGTCCATCAAGCTGGCGCGCCGGGCGACCGGCGACACCTTCGAGTTCAAGGGCCAGATCCTGGTCGGGCAGACCAACAACAACGTGACCTCGTCGGACAATTCCGACCAGAGCGAGAAGGAATTCCAGGACAACCAGTCGGTCGACGACAATATCGCCGCCGCGCCGAAGGATTTTACCGAAGTCTCGCCGGAAGCTATCGCGGTGAAGATCAAGCTCGAAGCGGCGCTGGATTTCGTCCGCACCCTGCGCGGCCAGGCCGTCGAGGTGTCGCTGGCGAGCCTGACGGTCACCTGTGACGCGCTGCGCGCCGGCGAACAGGTGATCAACCTCAGCATCGACCCTGAGCGCGCGGCGGCCTTCATCGCCAAGGCCAAAACCTATCCCGGCGTGGTCGCGGCGGGTTGGACCAGCGGTAGCGTCGAAATGGAGCGCACCATCCGCTTTGCCGCCGCCGACTGGCGCGACGGCGACAAGCTCAACCGCGACAAGTTCGCCGCCGCGATAGCCTCCGTGCTGGCGAAGTCGCTGTCGGCGAAGCCCGCCGGGACCAAGTGGGATGACGAGACCGGCCGGATGAAACTCAGCTTCAAGCGGCCGAGCCAGGTGCTGCCTGCGCTCGAACTGACCGAGACCGTGGAGATCAACGCCATCGTTGCCGGCGACAAGCCCGGCACCACCGACAAGCTCATCCTGTGGGTCAGCACGCCGTCGGTCGCCACATCGGACGATGCCGCGGGGGCCAAGCTCAATCTCGCCGACACCGCCAGCACCGACGAAGAGAGCGACCCGCGCGACGACAACGGCGCGGTCGCAGCCCTGGCCGCCGAATTCAAGGCGCAGCGCTGGGATTCCGACAAGTCGGCGTGGAAGTAAGAGGGCCGCGCGCCGCGCGCTCCTTCTTCCCCTCTCCCCTTGTGGGAGAGGGTGGCTTCGCGAAGCGAAGACGGGTGAGGGGTGCCGCAAACTCTGCGCCTAGTAACCCCTCATCCGTCGCGGACTTCGTCCGCGCCACCTTCTCCCACAAGGGGAGAAGGAAGAAGAAGCGCCGCTTCAGTTTAAGTTCATCACTTAATTCGTATTCAACCGAAACCGCAGCGTCTTGGCCCCGGTGAAGGTCACCACATCGCCCTGCCGTTTCCACGTCGTCGCCTCGCCCAGCGTCACCAGCAACTGGTCATCCTGCTCCGCCTTCGCTGTCGGGCAGTTGCGGTCATCGATGGCGCCGGCGACGAAGACGATGCTGTTGCCGGCCACCGAGAACTGGCCCTTGCCACCCTTGCACCACAGCTCTACGAGGGTCTCGCCGGCGTCGCCGATATCGAGGTTGGGTACCCGCTTCGAGCCGGCCTGCGGCGCCGCGTCGAGCGACATCTGCAGGCCGAACGGAAACTCCTCCGCAGCCTGCACCGGCAGGCCCAACAACAGGGTCGAACCGACCGCGCCGGCACGCAATATCTTCATCGCTGAAATCATCTGAACTCTCGGAAGGAGGACCGTCGCAAACGCGCGCCGTTCTACGCGACGGTCGTGGCGTTGACCAGTTCGGTTCGCGCAAAAATCGGGCGACAGGAAGACAGCCGCACACACCGCCCTCATCCTGAGGAGCGGTCGTCTTCGACCGCGTCTCGAAGGATGGCCACACATCCCTCATGGTTCGAGACGGCGCTGAAGAAGCGCCTCCTCACCATGAGGGCAGCGGCGTGTAGCCTACGAGAATCTCCTACGGCTTCAGCACCATCAGCGTGAACGGATACACATAGGCCTGCAGCATCACGAAGCAGCCGACCATGCAGGCCAGCACGATGGAGTGCCAGAACACGAACCGGAGAATGGTGCCTTCATGACCGAACCAGTTGGTCGCGGTGGACGCCACCACGATCGACTGCGCATCGATCATCTTGCCCATCACGCCGCCCGACGAATTCGCCGCGCTCATCAGGATCGGCGACAGGCCGAGTTGCTCCGAGGTGATCTTCTGCAGGTTGCCGAACAGCACGTTCGACGCGGTATCAGATCCGGTCAGCGCGACGCCGAGCCAGCCGAGCAGCGTGCCGAAGAACGGGTACAGCACGCCGGTGGCCGCAAAAGCGAGGCCGAGCGTGGCATCGACGCCGGACAGCCGCGTCAGCGTGCCGATGGCCAGCATCGCCGAGATCGTGATCAGCGAATAGGCGCAGATCTTGATGGTGCGACCGTACTCGACGATCATCTTCGCCGGCGAGAAGCCCATGATGAAGCCGGAGATGATCGCCGCCAGCAACATGCCGGAGCCGGTGAACGAGACATAGGTAAAGGCGAACACCGCCCCCTCCGGGGTCGGCTTCGCGGCCACCGGCGGCACCTTGTTGATCATGTTGTGCAGTTCGGGCACCGGGTAATTCCAGGTGAAGATCGGATTGACCATGCCCTTGAACCAGTTGGTGCCCCAGATCAGCAGGATGACGCACAGGATGATCCATGGCGTCAGCGCGCGCCAGACTTCGGCGGAGCTCAGGGGATCGGTGTTAAACGGCTTCACCGGCGGCACGGTCGAAGCGGAGTCGTCCTTGGTGCGTAGCGCCGCCGAGGTCCAGATCTTTTTCGGCTGCCAGACCTTCAGGAACAGGATCAGCGTTGCCATCGAGATCAGCGACGCGCCGATATCGACGATCCACGGGTTGATGTAGTTCGAGATCAGGAATTGCGGGATGGCAAAGGACAATGCGGTGACCAGGATCGCCGGCCACACTTCCTTCATGCCCTTCCAGCCCGCAAATGCCCACACCACCCAGAACGGCACGATCATCGAGAACACCGGCAACTGCCGGCCGACCATCGCGCCGAGGATGAAGGGATCGAAGCCGGTGACGGTGGCCAGGCCCTGGATCGGCGTGCCCAGCGCGCCGTAGGCGACCGGCGCGGTGTTGGCGATCAGCGACAGGCCGGAGGCCGCAAGCGGCGAGAAGCCGAGCCCGATCAGGATGGCGCCGGTGACGGCCACCGGCGTGCCGAAGCCCGAGGCGCCTTCGAAGAACGCACCGAACGAGAACGCGATCAGCAGGATCTGCAGCCGGCGGTCATTGGTGACGCCACCGATGGCGCGCTGCAAAATCTCGAACCGGCCGCTGTCGACCGTGAGCCGGTACATGAAGATGACGTTGAGCACGATCCAGCCGATCGGGAAGAAGCCGGTGACGACGCCGAGGATCGAGGCGCGCACCGACATGTTGGCCGGCATGGTGAAGGCGTAGATCGCCACGAGATTGGCCAGCACCAGCGCGATGATCGCGGCGACATGGGCCTTGACCTTGTTGGTGGCGATCAGCACCAGCAGCACCACCACGGGAATCGCCGCGACAATGGTCGAGAGCGTGCTGCTGTTGAATGGATTGTAGACCTGATTCCACATGACCGTTCTCCCCCACGCTTATTTGCGACGCCCTGCCCGCGTGGTGGGTCAGGACGTGCTGGCGCGATCGCAGGAGACGCTCAATGTCGCGAACCGGATTTCAGCCGGACGATGCCGGGCGCTTGCGGCCACACGAATTGGGAAAGGCCCCCGCCCCTCGCCGTTGCCGCCATGCTAGGTTAAATTACCATTTGGCAACAAGGCGGTGCAGGACATCAAAACTGCAACTTTAGTCTAGACGTTCAAATTCCTGCCTTGTTTCAGGGACTTCGCGCCCTGCTCCGGAGATCGATCTGTGAACAACATCCGCTCCACCCTCGCGACCGTCTGGCGCATCGCGATCCCGTATTTTCGCTCCGAGGACAAATGGATGGCGCGCGGCCTGCTCGCCGCGGTGATCGTTATCGAGCTGGCAGTGGTCGGCCTCAATGTGCTGTTCAACCGCTGGAACAACGTATTCTACAATGCGCTGCAGGAGCGCAACCTCGACGTCTTCACCTATCAGCTCGGCTACTTCTCAGTCCTGGCGGCGATCTTCATCGCGCTGAGGGTCTATCAACTCTACCTCAATCAGTGGCTGCAGATCCGCTGGCGGCGCTGGATGACCGAGCGCTATCTCGGCGGCTGGTTGTCCCACGCCAATCACTACCGCATGCAGCTGCAGGGCGATGCCGCCGACAACCCGGACCAGCGCATCGCGGAAGACACCCAGCTATTCGTCGACCGTACCCTGACCCTCGGCGTCGGCTTGCTGAGCTCGGTGGTCACGCTGGCGTCGTTCGTCATCATCCTGTGGGGCTTGTCCGACGCGGCTCCGCTGCATCTGTTCGGCCGCGACATTCCGATTCCGGGTTACCTGGTGTGGGCGGCGCTGATCTATGCGGTGCTCGGCACGGTGCTGACGCATCTGATCGGCTCGCCGCTGATGGGCCTGAACTTCCAGCAGCAGCAGTTTGAGGCCGACTTCCGCTTCAACCTGGTGCGCGCGCGTGAAAATGCCGAACAGATCGCGCTGCTGCAAGGCGAGCCGGCCGAGCGCTTGCGGCTTTCGACCCGGTTCCAGCGTGTGGTCGGCAACTGGCTGGCCATCATGAGCCGCACTAAAAAGCTCACCGCCTTTACCGCCAGCTATTCGCAGGCCGCGGTGATCTTTCCCTACATCATGGTGGCGCCGGCCTACTTCGCAAAGAAAATGGAGCTCGGCGGCATGATGCAGACCGCCTCGGCGTTCGGCAGCGTGCAGGACGCTCTGTCGTTCTTCATCACCGCCTATCGCACGCTGGCGGAATGGCAGGCCGGCGTAGCCCGTCTCGACGGCTTCGAGGCAGCGATCGCCAGCGCCGAGACGCTGACGACGAAGGCCGATGTCATCCACGTCGCCCCCGCCACCAGCGCCGCCATCGACCTCCAGCATCTCGCGGTCAGCCTGCCGAACGGCACCCCGCTGGTCACGGCCGATGGCTTCAGCTTCCGCGGCGGCGAGCGCACGCTGTTCACCGGTCCCTCCGGTGCCGGCAAGTCGACTCTGTTCCGCGCCATCGCCGGGATCTGGCCGTTCGGTACCGGGCGGATTGCAATCCCCGCCGGCGCCACGCTGATGATGCTGCCGCAGCGGCCGTATTTCCCCGTAGGCTCGTTGCAGGACGCCATCGCCTACCCCGCCGAGACCTCGGCGTTCGGCGCGCCGCGGATCGCGGAAGCGGTCACCGCGGTCGGCCTGCCGGCGCTCGCCGGCCGGCTCGACGAAGACGCGCACTGGAACCGGATGCTGTCGCTCGGCGAGCAGCAGCGCCTCGGCGTGGCGCGCGCGCTGCTGCACCGGCCGGACTACCTGTTCCTCGACGAGGCCACCGCGTCGCTCGACGAGCCTTCGGAAGCCACGCTGTACAAGCTCATCGAAACCAGGATGCCCGCCACCACCATCGTCTCGATCGGCCACCGCAGCACGCTGCGGGCGTTCCACCAGCGCAACGTGACCCTGGTGAAATCGGGCAGCGGCTACGAACTGCAGGAGAGTGAGGCGAGGCCGGTGTGAACACATCTCCCTCCGCCGTCATTGCGAGGAGCCCTTGCGACGAAGCAATCCAGTCTTGCTTTGTGGCCTTCTGGATTGCCGCGTCGCTTCGCTCCTCGCAATGACGGGGAGAGGATAGAGCTCCTCGCAATGACGCCGTCGTGAGGCCGTTCATTCCTAAATCGCTACAACCACTCCCGTGGCCACGATCGTTGCGCCACCCAGCGGTGCCAGATCAGCGCAAACGCGGTGAGCAGCAGCGCGCCGGCCAGCACCGGCGCGATCAGGAAGGTCCAGGGCAGGTTGTTGGCAACCACCAGCAGCGGGTTGATGCCGGCCGGCGGGTGGAACGTGCCGGTGACATACATCGCCAACACCGCCAGTCCGACGGCCATCGCCGCGGCCCAGCCGTGCGGCCCGGCCAGTTTCAGCACCAACAGCCCGACCAGCGTCGAGACGATGTGACCGCCGACCAGCGCGCGCGGCTGCGCTGCATCAGCTTCCGGCGATCCGATCACCAGCACGATGGATGTCGCAAAGGGAATGATGGCGAGGGAGTAGTGCGCAATCGCAGAGAACCATTCCATCGCGCCGATGGCGAGCGCGGCGCCCACTCCGGCGACGGCCCCGGCCAGCGCGTTGCGGTGGTTGTTGCGGCGGATCGCCGTGGCCGCCGCCGCAAGCCAGTCCCGTCTCATCCAAGTTCATCCCAAAGAAAAGGGGCGGCAGATTGCTCTGCCGCCCCTGGTCTGGATCGAAGGACTTACTTCAGGTTGGTCATCGCGGTCAGGTCGGCCGACAGCTTGACGATGCCGGTCGCGCCGCACCAGCTCGAGCCAGCGCCACCCGGGTTGATCGCGGTGACGTTGTTGGTGCCCGAAGCCGTGAAGTCAGAGGTGAAGGCGTTGCAATCACCCTTGGACAGGTTGGTGTCGGAGTAACGCAGGTCCAGTGTGAAGACCTTGTAGGTGAAGCCGATGCCGATGTTCCAGGTGTTGTAGTCGGCATACTTGATGCCGCGGGGGAACTGGGCGGTACCGTAGAACGCATCCGAAGTACCGAGCCACTGGCGACCGAACTCACCCGAGACGTAGGAGCCGATGCCGGTCGAACCGAACCAGGTCGACGGCGCGATCGCCTTGCCGGTGACCGAAGCATAGGTGCCGTCAGCGCCGGTGTTCAGGAAGTTCGGCGAGTAGTAGGCGTTGCCACCGAGGGAGAAGTTGTCGTTGAAGGTGTAGTTCACCTTGGCGTAGCCTTCGTAGAACGAGACGTCCTTCTTCATGACGTTGAAGGCGGGACCGGCAACGTTCGAGCCAGCCGGGCAAACCGCGGCCGGAACGGTGTCGATGCACTGGCCACCCGGATAGCCGTAGTACCAGAAGCCGAAGTCGAAGGCGGCTGCGCCCCAGGTCGGGCGGATACCGAAGTAGCCGTCGAGCTCCATGGCAGCGCGGTTGGTGAAGGAGATGCTCTCACCGGCGACACCGGCGTACAGCTGGACGTCCTTGGTGATGTTGTAGCGCGGCTCGAAGTAGGCTGCGACCGAGCCCTTCTGGCCGTTCGACTGGGTGATGCCGCGGAACACGTAATTGCTCATGATCGCGCTGCCGAAGGCGATGTCCCAGGGATCGAAGGCCACGATCGGCGGGGCCTTCTTGTACATCTTGGCGGCCATATCGGCGGCTGAAGCGGAGCTCACACCGATTGCGAGCATCGCTGCGACCGTAACAATTACTTTCTTCATGACGTTCCCCATCTGAACCAGTGCAGTATCTTGTCCGAAAGACGGCGATACTGCGAAACCCTGAACCTGTCGCAACTCTGGGGCGCAAAGGTTCACTGGTGAAGGGAAAAAAACGAGCAAGTGCCGACTTTTTGGGCGTTTTTACCGTTCTGCGACAGGTTGTCTGGGGGTGTTGCATAACCACAACATTTTTGGAGGGATTCCAGAGCGAAAATACCGCTGAGAGGAAAATTCTGTCAGCTAAACCTCAGGGTGCGGGGTTACCGTTCGATAATTTACAGCCGCTGAGCCGGGTATCGGTCGCAAATCCCTCGAATCGACCCCACGCGCGACACGACCGCACCGAATCGCCAGGCAAAACACTTTCAACAAGCGAAAGGCCGCAGCGACGAGCGCTGCGGCCTGGGTCTGTACCGTCCACCCGTGGCGGAGGTGTCGAACTTTACATCGGCTCGTCGTGATCCGGGGAACCGGCATGGGAGGATTCGATCGGATCCGATTCGCCGGTGGAGTGTCCTTCGACCGGTTCTGGATCGGGCTCGGGGGCGGATGACACCGGCGCTGTAGGGGCTTCCGCCGCCTTCGGCTTGGGCGCGCGCGGCTTGCGCGGCTTCGGCGGCAGCTTGGCGGGCGGGAGCGATTCGGAGACCACCGGGGCCGACGTGCTCGACATCAGTTCGGCGGGAACGCTCACCGGCTTCTTGGCGGGAGCCTTCTTGGCGGATTTTTTCGGAGCCGCCTTCTTGGGCGCAGCCTTCTTGGCCGGAACCTTTACCGCCTTCTTGGCGGCCTTCTTCGGCGCAGCCTTTTTGGTAGCTTTCTTGGCGGCTTTCTTGGCGGACTTCTTGACGGCTTTCTTGGCCGTCTTCTTTGCGGTCTTCTTGGCGGCTTTCTTCACAGCCTTCTTGGCGGTCTTCTTAGCTGCTTTCTTCGGTGCCTTTTTGGCAGCCTTCTTGACGGACTTCTTGGACGACTTCTTCGCGGCCTTCGCCGCCGTCAGAAGCTTCTTTTTGTTTTTCTTGTCCTTCTTGTCTTTTTTATCTTTTTTGCCTTTAGCCATCGTGATCCTCCTGCTGGCGCCGATCGAGCGATCAGGCGTTCAAGTTATCCGCGTCGGCGCGGCGGCTGTTGTCGATCAGTTCAGTCCTGGCCGAGGACCGCCTGTCGCCCAATCGAGAAGCTCAATCGTGTGGACGACCGGGACGGACGTCCCTCCGGCGATCTGAACCATGCAGCCGATGTTGCCGGCAGCGATGATATCCGGCTTGACCATGGCGATGTTGGCGACCTTGCGATCACGCAATCGGCGCGCAAGATCAGGCTGGAGAATGTTGTACGTTCCCGCCGAACCGCAACACAAATGGCTCTCCGGTATATCTTTCACCACGAATCCACTCTTGGAAAGCAATTCTTTGGGCGCTTGCGTGATTTTCTGGCCGTGCTGCAGCGAACACGCCGAGTGATAGGCCACGACAAGATTGCTTTGAGCCTGCGCTGCAGGGAGATTCATGGCGCTGACGTATTCGGTGATATCTTTCGCGAGCGCTGACACTTTCGCCGCGGGAGCGGCGAATTCCGGGTCCTCGCGCAGCATGAAGCCATAGTCCTTGATCACCGTGCCGCAGCCCGACGCCGTCACCAGGATGGCGTCGAGGCCGCCGCGATCGGCCTCGCCGAGCCAGGCGCCGATATTGCCGCGCGCCCGCGCTAGGGCATCCTGGTCGCGGCCGAGATGATGGGTCAGCGCACCGCAGCATTGCTCGTCGCGCACCAGCACCACCTCGACGCCGTGCCGGGTCAGCAGCCGGATCGCGGCCTCATTGATGCGCGGCGCCAGCACTTGCTGGGCACAGCCCTGCAGCAACGCCACCCGGCCACGCCGCGGGCCGATCGCCGGGAACACGCTGCCACCCGCGGGCCCAGGCGCCGGCAGCGCGCTCGGCGCCAGCATCAGCATCGCCTTCAGCCGGCTCAGCAGGTTCGGATTGGGCTGCTGGCGTGTCGATGGCAGCAGCGCCGCCAGCGGCCGGGCCAGCCGCGCCAGTTGCATGCTGAGACGGAACAGCCCCGGCCGCGGCAGCACCAGGGCCAGCACCGAACGCAGCGCCCGCTCGGTAAACGGCCGCGTGTAGTCGCTTTCGATCTTGACCCGGGCCTGATCCACCAGGTGCATGTAGTTCACCCCCGACGGGCACGTGGTCATGCAGGCCAGGCACGACAGGCAGCGGTCGATATGCTTGACCACTTCCTGGGTCGGCTTCGCGTCCTTCTCCAGCATCTCCTTGATCAGGTAGATGCGGCCGCGCGGGCTATCGAGTTCGTCGCCGAGCAGCACATAGGTCGGGCAGGTCGCGGTGCAGAAGCCGCAATGCACGCAGGCGCGCAGGATCTTGTCGGCCTCGGCGATATCGGGATTGGCGAGCTGGGTCAGCGTAAAGTCGGTTTTCATGCGATAGGTCCGCGCGACATCCGGCCGCGATTGAGAATGTTGCGGGGATCGAAACTGTTGCGTACCCGCTCGCCGAGCGCGGCGAGGCCCGGGGCCTGCGGATGGAACACGTCCACCCCACGCCGCACCGCCTCGGGCGCGCGGACCAGCGTGGCGTGGCCGCCGGCGGCGTTGACCAGCTTACGCAGCTGCGCGGCCTGGGCATCGGCCGATGGCGGCAGCGCCGCCCAGATCAGCCCGCCGCCCCAATCGTAGATCACCTCACCCTGCGAGCCTTTTGCCAAGCCCTGCCCGAGCGCGCCGCCCGAGGCCGGCGGGCAGACGATGCGCCACACCGGCCACAGCGCCCGCGGTCCATCGGCGGCGAACGGCACCACGTCGCGGATATCCGCCCACAAAGCGGCCGATGCGCCGTCCTCGACGATCTCCGCCGCACCATAGGCGGACAGCACCGTCGCCAGCGACGTCGCGCGATGCTTCGCCGACACCGTAATGCCCTCGAGCCGCAGCAGCGTGACGGACTCATCGGCCGCCGCTATCTCGCCGAGCGGACCCTGGGTCGTACGCAACGCCGAGCCGGGCAGATGCGCCGCGCCGGAGACGTCGAACGGCGATCCCAGCGCCGCGGTCATCGCCTTGTTGGCCTTGATATCGTCGAGCCCGCGCAGCAGCAGCGTGCGCTCGCTCTCGGCATGCGGCATCACCTTCAGCGTCACCTCGGTCATGACCGCCAGCGTGCCCCACGATCCCGCCAGCAGCTTGCAGAGGTCGTAGCCGGTGACGTTCTTCACCACCTTGCCGCCGGCCTTGAAGCTGTCGCCGAAGCCGGACACCGCATGCGCGCCGAGCAGATGGTCGCGCGCGCCGCCGGCCTGGATGCGGCGCGGCCCGGCCAGCCCCGCCGCGATCATGCCGCCGATGGTGCCTATATCGGGCGTGCCGAGCAGACGCGATGTGTTCATGGGCTCGAAGGAGAACTGCTGGTTTTTGGAATCAATCAGCGACAGCACATCGGCGACGGGCGCGCCGGCTTGCACGGTGAGGATCAGCTCGCTGGGCTCATAGGCGGTGATGGCGTTCAGCGCCGAGAGATCGAGCACCGCGTTGGTGGCGACCGGCTGCCCCACCATGCGCTTCGAGCCATGGCCGACAATCTCCAGCGGCTGTTCGCTGGCGATGGCCGCACGCACCGCGGCTTCGACGTCGAGCGCGTCGCGTACTTTCAGGATGTCCACGATTGCCCCACGGCAAGTTTGAATTGTTTTTCCCCTCCCCCCTTGCGGGGGAGGGTGGCGCGAAGCGCCGGGAGGGGGGTGAGCCACAGACGCTGTCGCTCGTGGCTACCCCCCTCCCCGGCCCTCCCCCGCAAGGGGGGAGGGGGCATATCGGCCGGTGCTTCGCTGCTATCCCTGACTATCAAATTCATCATCAAAATCTTGGCAATTCCGGAAACGCCAATTTCCCGCCATGCACATGCACGCGTCCCAGCTCCGCGCAGCGGTGCAGCGTCGGAAACACCTTGCCGGGATTGAGCAGCCCCTGCGCGTCGAACGCGCATTTCAGCCGCTGCTGCTGGTTGAGGTCGATCTCGCTGAACATCTCCGGCATCAGGTCGCGCTTCTCGATGCCGACGCCGTGTTCGCCGGTGAGCACGCCGCCGACCTCGACGCACAGCCGCAGGATGTCGGCGCCGAAATCCTCGGCGCGCTGCAGCTCGCCGGGCTTGTTGGCGTCGTACAGGATCAGCGGATGCAGATTGCCGTCGCCAGCGTGAAACACGTTGGCGACGCCGAGCCCGTATTTCGCCGACATCTCCTTCATGCGGCGCAACACCAGCGGCAAGGCGGCGCGCGGAATGGTGCCGTCCATGCACAGGTAGTCCGGCGAGATCCGGCCCACCGCGGGGAATGCCGCCTTGCGGCCGGACCAGAACAGCAGCCGTTCGCTCTCCGAGGTCGATATCTGGCAGGTGGTCGAGCCGCAGCCCAGCGCGATCGCCTCGACGCGCGTGATCAACTCATCGACCTCGACGCCGGGGCCGTCGAGTTCGATGATCAGCAGCGCTTCGACATCCAGCGGATAGCCGGCATGGACGAAGGCTTCGGCGGCGTGGATTGCGGGCTTGTCCATCATCTCCATGCCGCCGGGAATGATGCCGGCGCCGATGATGTCGGCGACGCATTTGCCAGCCTCTTCCACTTCGGCAAAACCGATCATCAGCGCGCGCGCCGTCTCCGGTTTCTGCAGGATGCGCACGGTGACCTCGGTGATGACGCCGAGCAGCCCTTCGGAGCCGGTGATGATGCCCATCAGATCATAGCCCGACGGCTCCGCCGCCTTGCCGCCGACCTTGATGATCTCGCCGGACATCAGCACGATCTCGCAACCGAGCAGGTTGTTGGTGGTCATGCCGTATTTCAGGCAGTGCACGCCACCGGAATTCTCCGCGACATTGCCGCCGATCGAGCAGGCGATCTGCGACGACGGGTCCGGCGCGTAATAGAAGCCGGCATGCGCCACCGCCTGGCTGAGCGCGAGGTTGGTGACCCCGGGCTCGGTGACCACGGCGCGGTTGTCGAAATCAATTTCGCGGATGCGCTTGAATTTGCCCAGGCCCAGCAGCACCGCGTCCGCCAGCGGCAGTGCGCCGCCGGACAACGAGGTGCCGGAGCCCCTTGGCACCACCTTGATGCCGTTGTCGAAACAGTAGCGCAGCACTTTGGAAACCTGTTCCGTGGTGTCCGGCAGCACCACCACCATCGGCGGTTGCCGATAGGCCATCAGCCCGTCGGACTCGTAGGGCAGCATCTCGGCGGCGCTGGAGATCACGCCCTCGCCCGGCACGATCGCCCGCAGCGCAGCAACGATCGTGTCGCGGCGCGCAAGCACGGCCTGATCGGCGGCTGGCATCATGATGGTCATGTCGTCAACTCCCGCGAGGGCCGTCCTTGTCGCGGACGAGATCTGTTATTGCGGAATCAAGCACGTCTGGGCGGGTTTGGGTAGCTCACCAAAGCATGATGGGACTGCGGCTGTTCCCGCCGTTGCTGCGCTTGTGCCGCAATGGTCCCGCATGCAACAAACGGCATTGGAAAGCTAACAACAAAAGAGCCATCCATGATGAAGATCACCCTCCCCGCGTTGCTCATCGTCGCCGTGTCCGTCGCCACGTCATCCCTGGCGCTCGCCCAGGACGTCGCCGCCGGCAAGTCTTCCTTCAACAAGTGCCTGGCGTGCCATTCGATCGGCGAAGGCGCCAAGAACAAGGTCGGCCCGGTACTGAACGGCCTCAACGGCCGCAAGTCGGGAACCGTGGAAGGCTACGCCTATTCCGACGCCAACAAGAACTCGGGCATCACCTGGGACGAAGCGCAGTTCAAGGACTACATCAAGGATCCGAAGCTGAAGATCCCCGGCACCAAGATGGCATTCGCAGGGATCAAGAAGGAAACCGAGGTCAACGACCTCTGGGCGTTCATTTCGCAGTTCGACAAGGACGGCAAGATCGTCGCGAAGTAAGACCAACTATCCTGCGCGACGGCAGCCATGTTTTGTCCCCTCCCCCTTGCGGGGGAGGGTGGCGCGAAGCGCCGGGAGAGGGGTAAGCCACAGGCGACGTCGCCCCGGGCACCCCTCTCCCTGACCCTCCCCCGCAAGGGGGGAGGGGACACTGCTGACATCGCCCGGACTACAAAAAGTACCTAAGCCCCCACCGCCATCCGGGTCGGCAGCACCGCCTGCACCACAAGGCCGCGGGCGCGGGCGTCCATCACGCCGACCGCGCGCAACGCCAGCAGCGTCACGGTCTGCACCGCGTCGCGCAATTTGGCCTGGTCGTCGAGATTGTCCGGCGCCATCGGCCCGACCAATGCTTCATGCAAGGCGCCGAGCAGCGCCGCCGCGGCCAGCGCGGTGTCCTGCGCCGGCAGATGCCCGGCGCGGATCGCGGCGCTGATCCGCAGTTCGATTTCGCCGGCGATCTCGCGGCGGCTGGCGAGCCGCGACTCGGTCACATCGACCTCAACCGGCTCGGCCAATATTCCCCACGACAACTTTCGGTGCGACACCACATGCACCGCCACCGTGGTCACCGCCGCGGCCAGCGCCGAGGACGGACCCGGCGCGGCATCCGCGGCGCGGCGGATCGCGGCGAGTTCGTCGCGCGAGACATCGGCGATCAACTCGGAAATCAGGTCGGCCTTGGATGGAAAGTAGCGATACACCGTGCCGGCGGCGACATTGGCGCGGATCGCCACCGGGGCAATCTGCACCGCGGCCATGCCGCCATTGGCGCACGTCTCGCGCGCCGCTGCCAGAATGGCGCTGCGCCGCGCCGCAAGGCGCTTCACGACCTGGGTGGTCCGACGATAAACCATGCGCGTTTCTCATCCCCGGCGCCCTGTGTCAGCCAGACGGCCGAACGAAGAAGACGCGCGACTTCAAGGTTTTGAGTGAGGTTTGCGATTACTCACTGATAAGAACTGAACACTAGTTCAGAGAAGTTGACAAGGTATTTCGCGCACCGCCCGATACGACTTTCGAACCGGCCCCTATCCGCCAAATCCGGCCGCCCGGGCCGCCGCGGCGACCGCCATTCCGGTGATCACGGCGATGAAATCGTTGCGACGAATAATGGTCACGGCCATGGCCGCGAGGATGGCGAACATCACCACCGCGCCGCCGTTCACCGCCACCGGCAGCGCCGCGGCCACGATGATCGAGCCGGGCAACGCATCGAGCATGCGGCGTACCCGCGGCGTCACGTTGACGTAGCCCATCAGCCAGTAGCCGCCGAGCCGCGAGGCCACGGTGACCGCGGTCATGACCGCGAAGGCGATCATCACATCGCTGCGCAAGAACTCGTTCATGCCGCCACCTCTGCAGGCGCAGGCGGCACCGGCTCGTCCATCAGCCCGGCCGAGATCGCGCCCGACAGCGCGCCGGCAATGATGAACCACCAGCCCGGCAGAGCGTAGTGCACCAGCAACGCCACCACACCGGACACCACCCAGGGAATCGCGCGGCGCGGGCCCTTCCACGCCGGCACCAGCATCGCCGCATAGAACGCCGGCATCACCAGATCGACGCCGTATTTCCTGGGATCGGTGAGTTGCTCGGCGAGCAGGAAGCCAGGGATGGCGGAGAACAGCCAGACGAAATACAGCACGATGCCGCCGCCGACATAGAATGAGGCGTCGGCGCCGCCATGGTCGCGGTAGCGCATCGCCGCCAGCCAGCCGCCGTCGGTGACCAGCAGCATCGCCGGATAGGCCTGCCACGGCGGCAGCGTGCCGAACCACGGCCGCAGCGTCGCGCTCATCAGCATGAAGCGGATGTTGACCGTGAGGGTGAGCAGCGCCAGCGTCGCGATCGACGACGGCGTCAGATGGTCGGGCCACGACTGCACGGCAACAAACTGCGACAGCCCGCCATAGACGGTGGCCATCATCACCTGGACCTCGGCCAGCGAAAAATGCTTCTGCGCACACAGCGCGCCAAAGGCCATGCCGAACGCCAGCGTGCCCGGCAGCATCGGCCCGATGGCCACGATGCCCGGGAGGATGGCCTGACGCGACCAGTAGGCCGGCGTCTTGTTGATTTTCGTATGGGGCATGAAGCATCCGCGCGTGGACGTCATGCGTGCAAGCAGACCTCGATCAGGTCAAGCCGTCCGGACTCATAGTCGCTATGCGCTGGCGCAGCGTAGCGTTTACGCCGCGCGGAAATTGGCGCGGTACTGGCTCGGCGTCAGCCCAAGCCGCCGCACGAACACCTGGCGCATGTGCTCGGCGGTACTGAACCCGCATTCGAAGGCCACCACCTTGAGCGGCAGGTCGCCGCCCTCAAGCCGGTTGCGCGCCGCATCGATCCGGGCGCCCTCGACGAAATCGGCAGGGGTCATCCGCGTCTCCTCCTTGAAGCTGCGCGCGAAGGTGCGCGGGCTCATCCCCGCTACGTCGGCCAGCACCTCGACGTGATGGTCTTCCCGGAGATGCGCGATCACATGGGCATGGACGCGGGCGATCGGTGAGTCCGGTTCGGGCTGCGGCACCAGATAGGGACTGAACTGCGACTGGCCGCCCTGGCGTTGCGCCACCACCACCAGCCGCTTGGCGACGGCCAGCGCCACGTCCGGCCCGTGATCCTCCTGCACCAGCGCCAGCCCGAGATCGATCCCGGCGGTGACGCCGGCCGAGGTCACCAGCGCGCCGTCGCGGCTGTAGATGCGATCGAACTCGACGCGGGCCCGGGGAAACCGCTTTGCCAACAGCGGCGCATTCTGCCAATGCGTCGTCACGGTCTTGTCGTCGATCAGCCCGGCATGGCCGAGCGCGAAGGCGCCGGTACAGACCGAGCCGTAGCGCGGACAGCGCGGCGCCATGTCGGCGAGCCAGCCGGTCAGCGCCGGATCGGCGTCGGCCGCCGGGAGCCCGGGACCGCCGGCGACTAGCAGCAGGTCATAGGATTTCTGCGCTTTGTCGAACGAGACGTCAGCGGAGATTTGAAGACCGTTGGAGGCGCGCAGCGGCGCCCGGTCGGCCGCGACCAACGTCAGTTCGTAGCCGCTGCCCGGCGCGACAAATCCATTGGCCTCCATGAACACGTCGAGAGGTCCCGCAACATCCAGCGACTGGACACCCGGAAAGATCGCAAGCGCTACGGTTTTCATGATGAGGACAACTCAACAACCGGGGAAAGACAGCGGTCAGGCAAATTCGCCACTCCGGACAGAAGGCGACGATCCGGCAGAAAACCACGGGCGAATGGCGGTTTTGCGGGGAGCGGTTCGATTGCTGCGAGGCAGAAGCGGGACCACACAGGACGCATCGATAATCCCTTCTATTTTCAGGAGCGTCCCATGAGCAAGATCATCGCCGGCATCGCCGTCCCCGACAGCCAGCTCGCCCGAGAGGTCGATCAGTTGGTGCGCGATACCGAGACCGAGCTGTTGTATCACCATTCCAACCGCGTGTTCCTGTTCGGCGCGCTGGCCGGACAGCGCAAGGGCCTCGAGGTGGATTCCGAACTGCTCTATGTCGGCGCCATGTTCCACGACATGGGCCTACAAGCGCCCTATGCCAGCCAGGATGAGCGCTTCGAGGTAGATGGCGCCAATGCGGCGGCGGATTTCTTGCGCAGCCGCCATCTCGACGAACGCGACATCGACGATGTCTGGGATTCGATCGCGCTTCACACCACGCCCGGTATTCCGAAGCACAAGCGGCCGGTGGTGGCGCTGGTCACCGCTGGCGTCGAGATGGATGTGCTGGGGCTCGATTTCGATGCTTTCAGCGCCGTGCAGCGCCACGAGGTCTGCGCCTGCCATCCGCGCGGCCACGACTTCAAGAACGGCATTATCGATGCTTTCGCCAAGGGCACCATCGACAAGCCCGACACCACTTTCGGCAACGTCAAGGCCGACGTGCTCGAACTGCGCGACCCCCGCTACAAGCGCGGCAACTTTTGCAGCGTGATCTTGGGTTCAAAGTGGGAGGAATAATTAGCGCTGTCGTTCCGGGGCTGGAGCAGCTTTAGCTGCGAGTGAACCCGGAACCTCGATATGGTGATCCACAGCTCTGAGTTCCGGGTCTGCACTCCAGCTCACTTCGCCGTCTGAAGTGCGGACCCTGCCACGCAACCGCAACTATATCGCACTGCAGCGGGACTTTTTCCCGACGCTCCCGCTAAAGTTTCCCGACACCGCGACGGTATTTCTGTTTGCGAAAGCGCACCACCTCCCGCAGTCTTCGAGCAACGCGCGCAGAGACGCGAGAAGACATCGGGGGGAACGATGGGCATTCGATTTTTATCGACGGCGGCGAAGCGCTCGCTGCTGGTTTCGGCGGCGGCCATCGCGTGCGGAGCAGCAGGCGCATCGGCGCAGGAGCGGCTGCCGGAAATCCAGGTGATCTCCAACACGCCGATGCAGGGCCCCGGCGTCGATCGCGACAAGATCCCGTCGCTGACCTCGACGGTCACCGCCGAAGACTTCCAGCGCAGTTATTCGCAGAACATCACCGACACCCTGTTCCAGCGCGTGCCCGGCGTGTCGCTGTCGGATCCCAACGGCAACGGCGCGCAGCAGGAAATCCGCTACCGCGGCTTCGCCGCGTCGCCGCTGCAGGGCACGCCGCAGGGCATCGCCGTCTACATGAACGGCATCCGCCTCAATGAATCCTTCGGCGACACCGTGAACTGGGACCTGATCCCGACCAACGCGATCTCGCGCGCCGACATCTTCACCAACAACCCGGTGTTCGGCCTCAACGCACTCGGCGGCGCCATCAGCCTGCAGACCAAGAACGGGTTCACCTACAAGGGCCTCGAGGTCGAGGGCCAGGGCGGTTCCTACGGCCGCGGCCAGGGCGGGCTGCAATACGGCGCCGAGATGGGCAACTGGGGCATCTACATCGCGGCGCAAGGCCAGACCGACAACGGCTGGCGGCAGGCCTCGCCGGCGAAACTTGGCCGCTTCTACGGCGACATCGGCTATCGCGACGACCGCGCTGAATTCCATCTCTATGGCGCCGTGGCCAACACCTCGTTCGGGGTCGCGGCGGCCACGCCGGTGCAGTTGCTGGCGCGCGACTGGAGCTCGATCTACACCACGCCGCAGACGACCGACAACAAGATGGCGCTGGTCGGCGTCAACGGCAAATACGCCGTCACCGACACCTGGTCGCTGCAGGGCAACCTGTACGGCCGGTTCTTCAGGCAGGACCATGTCGATGGCAATGACGGCAACGTCGAGCGCTGCAGCGCCTCGTCATCCTTCGCCAACCGGCTCTGCCTGGAGGACGACGGCTTCCCGCGCCCTGTGCCGTTCACCGGCGCCGCGGCGCTGGCGTTCCGCAACCAGTTCGCCATCCTCGACCAGAACAACCAGCCGATCCCCTGCCCGCCCGGCTCCGGCAACACCTGCTCGCCGGTGCCCTATGGCACCATCGATCGCACCAGCACCAATTCGAATACCTACGGCGGATCGCTGCAGGCCACCAATGACGACAGGATCTTCGGCCACGGCAACCACTTCGTGGTCGGCGGCAGCATCGA
>NZ_JAQGJD010000065.1 GCF_028290785.1 Tardiphaga sp.
AGGAAACTACCAATCTCGCCGACCGGATCGGAACGGCCATTCACGGCATCGTGCCGTCGAATGAGCTCGGCGGCATCGTCAGCAACATCGGGCTGACGGTCAGCGGCATCAACATGGCGTACAATAATTCCGGCACCATCGGCGTGGCTGACGCCGACATCCTGATCAGCCTCAACGCCAACCACGGCCCAACCGACAGCTACATCAAGACGCTGCGAACGAAGCTTCCGGAGCAGTTCCCCGGCACCGACTTTGCCTTCCTGCCGGCGGACATCGTCAGCCAGGTGCTGAATTTCGGCGTGCCGGCGCCGATCGACGTGCAGATCGCGGGCAAGGATCTCGCCGCCGACCGGACCTACGCCAATGTGCTGCTGGCTCAGATCAAGCTGATCCCGGGCATCGCCGACGCCCGTGTACAGCAGGCGTTCCAGCAGCCGACGCTTAACGTCAATGTCGACCGTTCGCTGGCATCGCTGGCCGGCCTCAGTGAAAAGGATGTCGCCACTGCGATGCTGACCACGCTGTCCGGCAGCTCGCAGTCCGCCCCGACCTACTGGCTGAACCCAGCCAGCGGGGTGTCGTATCCAGTCTCGGTGCAGACCCCGCAGCGGGACATCGATACCATGTCGGGGTTGAAGAACATCCCGGTCACGGCATCCGGATCGACCAAGACACAGCTGGTCGGCGGTCTTGCCGAGGTCCAGCGGTCGAACAGCAACGTCGTGGTGTCGCACTACAACGTGCAGCCCGTGATCGACATCTACGCGACGCCCCAGGGCCGCGATCTCGGTGCGGTGGCCTCAGCGATCCAAAAGGTCGTCCACGATACGGCGCCCGTTCTGCCGAAGGGCGCCAGCGTGGCCATGCGTGGCCAGGTCAGCACCATGACCACCGCCTACCAGCAGCTGTTCGTCGGCCTCGCCGTGGCGATCGTGCTGATCTACCTGCTGATCGTGGTCACGTTCCAGTCGTGGCTCGATCCGTTCGTGATCATCATGGCTTTGCCGACAGCCCTAGCCGGGATCGTCTGGATGTTGTTTGCGACCGGAACGACATTGTCCGTCCCGGCGCTGACCGGTGCGATCATGTGCATGGGCGTTGCGACGTCCAATAGCATTTTGGTCATCAGCTTCGCGCGCGAACAACTGGCGGCCGGAGCGGATGCCGTTAGGGCAGCCTTTGAAGCCGGCAGCTCCCGTTTCCGGCCTGTCGTAATGACGGCGTTGGCCATGATCATCGGCATGCTGCCGATGGCCATCGAGCCCAGCCAGAATACGCCGCTGGGCAGGGCGGTCATTGGCGGACTTCTTTTCGCGACCTTTGCAACGCTATTTCTCGTCCCTTCCATCTTCAGTCTCGTGCACGGCCGCAAACGCGCTGCCGCGGATGAGAGTTCCGCTGCAGTCGCAGCAACCATTGAGCGGAGGTAATATGAAACCGGATACCATCAAGTCGCCGAGCGGACGCAGTCTCATAGTCACCGCATCGGTGGCCGTCCTCGCGGCCACAATTGTGCTCGGCTACGGATTCGTCGATCGCGCGAGCAGCACGCAGCAGATCACCCAATGGACGATCGCACAGGCGGAGCCTTCGGTGTCGCTGGCGAAGTTCGTCGCCGGAAGCCCGCAGCAGATTTTGACATTGCCGGGCAACATTCAGCCGCTGAACAAGGCGGCTATCTACGCTCGCGTAAACGGCTATGTGCAGAAATGGACCCACGACATCGGATCGCCGGTGAAGGCCGGCGACACGCTGGCGGTCATCGACGCGCCCGATCTCGACCAGCAGCTAGGGCAGGCAAAAGCCACCCTGGCCAGCGCCAAGGCCAACGAGCAGATCGCGGTTCTGACGGCCAACAGGAACGCCATTCTGGTGCAGAAGCAGATCGTCGCGCAGCAGCTGGCGGACCAGACCCAAGCGGATTCCAAAGCGAAAAAGGCCGTTGTCGATGCCAACGAGGCCAATGTCGGGCAACTGGAGGCGATGCAGTCTTTCAAAACTTTGACGTCGCCGTTCGATGGCGTCGTTACGGCGCGCAACATCGAGCTGGGCATGCTGATCAGTTCGGGGGGCGCAGGGCAGGCGCTGTTCGAGGTGTCGGATTTGCATCGCGTTCGCATCTTCGTGCAGGTGCCGCAATCCTTTGTCGCGGGCCTCGCGCCGGGCGTCAAGGCGACGTTCGACATGCCGCAATCTCCCGGCGTGCAGTTCGACGCCGTCGTAGCCCATATTTCCCACGCCATAGAAGCCACCTCCCACAGCATGGAGGTCGAGCTCCAGGCCGACAATTCGGCCGGCAAATTCTTCGGCGGCAGCTACTGCACCGTCCACTTCAACCTGCCGACCGATCCGAATCTTGTGACGATTCCTTCGACCGCGCTGATCGCGGGAAGTCAGAGCAAGCAGGTCGCCGTGGTCGGAGCCGACGACAAGGTGATCCTGAAAACGGTGCAGCTGGGACGGGATCTCGGCGATAGCGTCGAAGTCACGGCCGGTCTGGCGACGTCAGACCGCCTGATCGACAGTCCGGCCGAAACGTTGCTCGCGGGCGACACGGTGCGGATCGCCGCCGATCAGGCCGCCTCCGCGCCTACATCAAAGACGCAGTAACGGAGCAAGCCCGTTCAGCCGGTACATATAAACAGGGAGGACGACATGAAAATAGCGACGGTCATCCTGCTGGCTCTTTTGCTCAGTACGTTTGCGGCGGTAGTGAAGTCTGGAATCGACTCCAAGCAGGCCGAGATCACTTCGACTGGCATAGCCGGGATATCCATCACGGCCGCCCGCAGCGGCGCGGGAGAAGTTCCCGCGACGATGTCGAACAAGGGCGAGTCGAATTCGGCCTGGAGTTCCGAATTGGCTCGTTGGCGGATGTTAGATAGCTAGGCGGCCGTTCGCTCCAACTAGGTTTTCAGCCGATCAAGGCGAGCCGCTGGCGATCGTCGGTGAGAAACCATGCCGCAAGATATGATGCTGCGAGCGCGGCAAGGCCGCTTCCTCCCGACAGCAGGAACATCAGAAGAATCGCGTATTTCACGGCTTCCATCGGATCGAGGCCGGCGAGGATTCGGCCGGTCATGATGCCGGACAGGGTGACGATGCCCGCGGCCGACATCTGGTTGATGATCGGCAACAGCCCGCTGCGCACCGCCTCGCACACGATCGGTGCGATCGCCGTTCGATAGCGTTCGCCGAGGGCAAGCCACTCGATGCCCGGCCGGTCGCGGCGCACCGATCCGAGAAAGCTGTCCAAAGCCAAGCTCGCCGAGTTCAATACGCTGCCCAAAATGATTCCTGCCAAGGGTATCGCATAATGAGGGTCGTACCAGGGATGGCCATCTGCCGATGCAGACGGATATGCAGAACGATCGAGAGCGCCGCGTCGACGATGAGAACGGACGCTGCCATGGCGATGTCGAATGGCGCTCAGGGAAATCGGGTTCATGCCGCCTCCAGGCGGCCGGTCGCCATGCGGAAATGCTGCGTGCCAAGGCGCTGCGCCTGGTGGTCACGATGATCATGCTCCGCCGTCCGCGCAACGAAGGTCTTCAGCAGCGATTCGGAGAGACCGACCGACAATTCGTCCAATGCGGCAGTCGGCTCGTCGAGCAACAGAAGCTTTGGACGCCGTAGCGGCGCGCGCATCAGCACGAGGCGCTGTTTCTCGCCGTCGCCATCTGCCCACCGGCGTGCTCAGCAGAGCCTAGCGGATGCTGGGCCGACATGGATCGACAATCTGCAGAGCGGCGATGCGTTGAACTGGATGGACAGTGGGAATATCCTTTCCGGCCCGCTTGGCGTATGCGGCGGCATCGGCGAAGGACACATGAACGACCGGATGGTTGTCCTGCGTGTTGATGCTGCTCTTGGGGCCGGAGGCGTGCCGCCAGTCGGCATCCCTCATAAAGCTCCACCATCGGCTCCAATCGCGAGGACCGACAGCGCGCTGCGGCGGCGCAAACACCAGCGATCCGCTGTAGAGCATGTGCCGGATAGTGCCGGAAGCCTATGTCGCCCAGGCATTGCAGGACGGCAGGCTGGAGGAGGTCCTTAGGGACTGGCCGGTCAGGCTGCGGCCGTCCATCATCACGCCGCCGGGCCGGGCGCGGCCCGCCCGGGTCAGGGCCCTGATCGACTTCGTGCGCCGGCATTTCGCGGCGCAGCCCTGGGCGCAGGGCATCGAGACCTGAGGGACGCGCGGTAAAATCGATTTCAGGACGGCGCCTTGAAGTCGTAGGAAATACGGCCCGCCGGAAGATAGAACAAAGCGATCAAGGCACCGCCCTTGACCTCGGGGTAATGACGGCTGCCGGGATCCGGAGCGGTCCAGCCGGGTCCCTGCCAGCCCTGCAAACCCTTTAGTTCGGCGCCCTCATCGACCGGTATGACCAAATTGAGTTCGCCATAGGGATGGCCGTGGAATTCGCCGCGCAACACATCGTCGTCGTGCTCGTCCTTGTACCGCTTTAGATCCTTGCTATCCATATAGACGGCCGTGATGCTGAAATGGAATGTCTCCGGTGACGGCTCCAAAATCCGGCTGCGCCGATAATTGGGTCCATCGACTTCCTGGTTCGCAGCCCATCCCTCGACCACCCCGAGTTTGATCAGCCGGGCGAGATCCTGGTAAAGATCGCTGTTCGCTCCGTATTTCTCGTTCAGCCACCGTTCCATCGCTGCATTCGGGGTCATGTCCTTGACCTCCTGCAGGAATGGAATACTGCGCTTAATCAATTCTTCGCGATGTCCCATCTGCTTTTCCTTTGGCTTGCTGAGATTTCGGCATCAATCTTCGAAATCGACGAATTGCGCGAATTCACCGATGTTGGCCCTCGGCATCAGGCTTCCCGCGCTCGCTGTTGCTTCCTCGGCAAAGCCGATCGACATTCCGCAGACGATTAATTCCTCTGATGGTATGGGCAGAAGGGTCCTGAGCAGTGCTTGATATTTCGCAAATGTTTCCTGCGGGCAGGTCTGCAGACCGCGCGCGCCCGCGGCGATCATCACGTTCTGGATGAACATCCCGAGATCGAGCCAGCTTCCGATCGCCAGCCGGCGGTCGATCGCGATGATCAGGCCGACGGGGGCGCCGAAGAAGCGATAGTTCTTCGAGGTCTGGCGGCTACGCGCCGCGGCGTCCGACCGGTCGATCCCGAGCGATCCATAATACAGCCGCCCGAACTCGTCGCGCCGCGACGCATAAGGCTCAGGAAGCGATGAGGCGTAATACTGGTATTCGGAAGAATGTTCGTCGCGATCCTCTTCATGCGCCTTCGATAGCGCGCACGATATTGCCCGTTTTTTTGCGCCGGCGACGACATAAACACGCCAAGGCTGGATGTTGGCGCCACTCGGCGTGAATCGCGCGACATCGAGGATATCGGTAATCGTCTGCCTTGGGACTGTCCGGCCGGTGAAGGACCGGCTGGCAAAGCGTCCCTTTATGATCCTGTCGATGGCGTCCGCGCTTTCGCAGCTGCCGTGTCGTGACGTCGTGATTATTTTTTTCCGAGCAGGGGACATCCGCCTTCCTCCAGAGGCCGGAAAGCCTCGTTGCCGGGGATCGTTGCCAAAAGCTGGTAGTAGTCGAACTTGTATTTCGACTCCTCGGGCGACTTCACCCTGAAGAGGTACATGTCGCGAACCAGACGGCCATCCTCGCGAATCGTGCCGTCACGGGTCATGAAGTCGTTGACCGGCATCTCGCGCATTTTCGTAGCGACCGTCGGACCGTCGACGGTGCCGGCGGCCGCCACCGCCTTGAGGTAGTGCATGACGGCGCCATAGGTGCCGGCGTGGATCATGGTCGGGACCTTTTTGGTCTTGTCGATAAAGCGACGCGACCATGCCCGGGTACCGTCGTTGAGATCCCAGTAGAACGCGGAACTGAGAATCAGGCCTTGCGCGCTCTGCAGGCCGAGGCTGTGGATGTCGGCAATGAAAACCAGAAGGCCGACCCGCTTCTGGGTTTTCGTCATGCCGAATTCGCCAGCCTGCTTGACGGCGTTGATGAAATCGCCACCTGCGTCCGCCAGTGCGATGGCTTCGGCTTTTGACGCCTGGGCTTGCAACAGGAACGACGAGAAGTCCGGCGTATTGACCGGATGCTTCACCGAGCCGATGACCTGACCGCCCGCAGCGGAGATAACCTTGCGGCCGTCGGCTTCGAGCTGAGCGCCCAGCGAGTAATCGGCGGACAGGAAGTACCAGCTCTTGATACCAAGCTTCGAGATGGCCTTGGTCGTTCCCTGCGAAAGCGCATAGGTGTCATAGGTCCATTGGATCCCGGTCGGGGAGCACTCGTCGCCGGTCAGGCGTGATGTCGCCGCGCCGGTCGCCAGGAATAGCTTCTTTTTCTCGCGCGTAATGCCCTGGACTGCGAGCGCGACGGCCGAATTCGGTACGTCCAGGATGGCCTCGACGCCTTCGTTGTCGATCCAGCGCCTCGTAATCACGCTGCCCGTGTCGGCCTTGTTTTGATGGTCTCCGGATATGATCTCGATCTTTTTGCCAAGAACGCTTCCGCCGAAGTCATCGACCGCCATCTTGGCCGCAACCACCGAACCCGGACCGCCGTTGTCCGCATAGAGCGACGACATGTCGGTCAGGACGCCGAGCTTCAAGGGGCCGGTTGTTTGCGCGCTCGCTTGATGCCATCCGGCAACTGCCGCGATGCAAGCCAACGCAGAAACGCCGAGCGCCCGGCCCGCCTTAAACTTACGCGTTGCCTCAGACATCGTTCGTTCCCCCTGGTTGCCGGCCCATATTGATGGGAACGATGCCCGACGGAAGTGAAACTCCTTCAAGGTGAGAATGCGTGTGGTTCAGCATGGCCCGCCGTAAAGCGCGGTCGGTCCGGACAAAGAAAGCCGTCGCGCAGCGTTTGGTGGAGTCGCAATTCGGGTCGGGTCGTTTAAGATCGCGAAGGAAATGGGTCCCTGACGGCGTCGACCACACCGAGAACGCGACGGCCGGAAGAGACTTTAAACCCGAATAAACTCGGCTCATGCCGGTGAATCTGGATGCTAGATGGCG
>NZ_JAQGJD010000104.1 GCF_028290785.1 Tardiphaga sp.
GCACCGCCACCAACAATGCCGTGCACCGCTACCTCAACAGCAAGAAGGTGCCGCAGTTGTTCGTGCTGAGCGGTGCCACCAAATGGGCCGACCCGAAGAATTATCCCTGGACCATGCCCGGGATGGCGGCCTACCAGTCCGAAGGGGTGGTCTACGCCAAGCACATCCGTCAGACCAAGCCCGACGCCAAGATCGCTATCTTGGCGCAGAACGACGACTTCGGCCGCGATTACGTCGCCGGCTTCAAGCGCGGCCTCGGCGACAAGGCCGCGAGCATGATCGTGCTGGAAACGAGCTACGAGACCAGCGCGCCGACAATCAGTTCGCAGCTTGCGGCGCTGAAAGCCTCCGGCGCGAACGTCCTGTTCGGCGCCACACTCGGAAAATTCACCTCGCAACTGATCAAGGGCATGGCCGAGATCGGCTGGAAGCCGGAGCTGACCTTTGTGCCGACGTCGTCCGCGTCGATTTCCTTCCTGGCGCCGGCCGGGCTGGAGAATGCCGTTGGCCTCATCTCGTCCAGCAATCAGAAGGACACCAGCGACGCGCAATGGATCGACGATACCGGCGTGAAGGAATTCTTCGCCTTCATGAAGAAGTATATGCCCAATGCCGACCTGAGCAATTCCAACTATGCCGCCGGTTACCACTATGCGAGCCTGCTCGTGAACGTGCTGAAGGCGTGCAAGGATGATTTCAGCCGTGAGAACGTCATGCGCCAGGCGGTTTCGCTGCACGAGGTTCAACTGCCCCTTCTGCTGCCGGGCATGACGGTCTCGTCCGGCCCCGTCGACTTTCTGCCGTTCCAGCAATTGCGGCTGCGTCGCTTCGACGGCAAATCATGGGTCGGGTTCGGCGAACTGCTCGACGACCAATAAGACCAATAAAAGTCAGGGACCACACGATGATTATCAGCGGCGAGCGGAAGATCAGCTATCCGGAGATCCTGGAGCGCATCGCGCGGGCAACGAGCAGCTTCCAGGCCCTCGGGCTGCGCGACGGCGCGCCTGTTGCCATGATGCTACGCAACGATTTTGCGCTGTTCGAGGTCTCCAGCGCCGCGTCCGCGCTTGCCAGCCCTGTTGTCCCGATCAACTGGCATCTCAAGGCGCAGGAGGTCGGCTACATCCTGGCCGACAGCGGCGCCGACATTCTGGTCTGCCACGCCGACCTGCTGCCGCAGATCCGCGACGGTCTGCCGGCCACGCTGCGGCTGTTCGTGGTCGCAACGCCGCCGGAAATCACTGCCGCCTTCGGCGTCACGCCCGCACAGGCGCAAGTTCCGCAAGGCGAAACGGACTGGGACGACTGGCGCGACACCCATGCGCCGTCACGGGAGCCGCAAAAGCGCGGCTCGCCGATGTTCTACACCTCGGGCACCACGGGAATGCCGAAGGGTGTGCGCCGCCAACCGATGCGGCCCGAGCAGGCTGCGGCGTCGGAGCGGGTCGGCGGCATCGCCTATGGCGTCAAGCCCAACGAAGACCAGGTCATCCTGATGAACGGGCCGATGTATCACTCGGCGCCGAGCTCCTATGGTATGCTGGCGTTCCGCAGCGGCTGCACCATCGTGCTCGAGCCGCGTTTCGATCCCGAGGACTTGCTGCAACTGATCGAACGCCACCGCATCACCCACATGCACATGGTGCCGACCATGTTCGTGCGGCTGCTGCGACTGCCGGACGAAATCAAGCAGCGCTACGACCTTAGTTCGCTGCGCTTTGTCGTGCATGGCGCGGCGCCGTGCCCGCCGCAAACCAAGCGCGCGATGATCGACTGGTGGGGTCCGGTCCTCAACGAATATTTCGGTTCTACCGAAACCGGCATTCCGATCTGGCATTCGGCGCAGGAAGCCCTCGCCAAGCCGGGCACCGTCGGCCGCGTCATCGAAGGCGGCATCGTCAAGATCTTCCGGCCCGACGGCGAGTTGTGCGACATCGACGAGCCCGGCGAGATCTTCATGCGGCAGACATCGGTGCCGGATTTCGACTATCACGGCAAGGCGGAAGCGCGCGCCGAGGCCGGCCGCGACGGCCTGATCAGCGTCGGCGATGTCGGCTATCTCGACCGTGACGGCTATCTGTTCCTGTGCGACCGCAAGCGCGACATGGTGATATCGGGCGGCGTCAATATCTATCCCGCGGAGATCGAGAACGCGCTGATCGCCATGCCCGGCGTGCGCGACTGCGCCGTGTTCGGCATTCCCGACGACGAATTCGGCGAGCGGCTGTGCGCCTGCATCGAGCCGGACACCGGCGCTGACCTGACGCCTGCCGCCGTGCAGAGTTTTTTGCGCGATCGCCTCGCCAACTTCAAGGTGCCGAAGAAGATCGAGTTCCTCGACGCGCTGCCGCGCGAGGCCACCGGGAAAATCTTCAAACGCAAGCTGCGAGAGCCCTACTGGGAAGGCTACGCGCGCAACGGCGCGTAGTGCCACGGATCAATCGAACGCTGTTTAAAACATACTTTGTCGCAAAACAGACATCGGCATCGGCGAAAATCGCATTGTGAACACGCGAGGATTGCCCATGACAGTAGCCACGCACTTCATCGTCGCTCGAAACGACATCCAGAACAGCAGGCTGATCGACACTCACTTGCCGGAGGCAGACGCTCTGCCCGACGAGACGCTACTCATCAAAATCGATCGCTTCGCCTTCACCGCCAACAACATCACCTACGCGATGCTCGGGGATGAGCTGAAGTACTGGCAACTGTTTCCAGCACCGGACGGGTTTGGCATCATTCCCGTATGGGGCTTTGGCGAGGTGATCGCCTCGCGGCATTCGCAGGTCGGCGAGGGCGAAATCCTGTTCGGCTATTTCCCGATGGCGACGCATCTAGTGATCGACGCCGCCGACGTCAGCAAACGCGGCCTGCGCGACGCCGCCGCGCACCGCCAAGGCGTGGCGCCGGTCTACAATGCCTATGCACGGGTGACGGGGGACGCGGCGTTCGCCGGACGGCAGGGCGACTATCAGGCGCTACTGCGACCGCTGTTCATGCTGTCGTTCCTGGTCGATGACTATCTCGCCGAGCATAACTTCTTCGGTGCGGAACAGGTGATCCTGTCGAGCGCTTCCAGCAAGGCCGCGTTCGGCCTCGCGCATCTGTTACACAGCCAGCGCCAGCCGGTACGGGTCATCGGGCTGACGTCCGCGTCCAATGTCGGCTTTGTCGCCTCGCTCGGCTGCTATGACGAGGTGGTGAGCTACGACCGCATCGATACGCTGCCGGCCAGGCATCCGGCGGTCTATGTGGATTTTGCCGGCAACGGCGATCTGCGCGGTCGCCTGCATCGGCACTTCGGCGAGCGACTGGTCTACAGCAGCCGCATCGGACTGACGCACCAGAATGCCGCGGCCGAGGAAGCCGACCTGCCCGGCGCCGCCCCGACCTGGTTCTTCGCGCCCGACCAGATCCGCACGCGCGCGAAGGAATGGGGCCCCGGTGGAATTGACAAGCGATTCGGCGCGTCATGGGCCGCCTTTGCGCCGAAGCTCGCAGGATGGATCGAGGTGGTGGAGGGCCGCGGGCCGGCCGCCGTCGAACGGCTCTACCGCGACACGCTGGCCGGTCGCGTGCCGCCGCATCAGGGCCACATGCTGTCGCTGGCGACGCCGTAGAACGCCGCCGACCTCGTCAATCCGGGCACGTTAGTCGCGCGGGAACCACCCGATACAGGCGGATGGGGAAAACCCGCGCTGGATACGACCGATCCGCCCCAATTTGCACCCGCTTCCCAAGCCCGGGATATCCTGCCAATGCCCTTCACAACGCCGTCACGCTGCCTGTAGTATGACAACATTGGCTGCGTCGCAGCCGAATGTGGGGGTCAGGAGCGTTACTTGAACGCACACGTCTCGCAAGGTGGTTGGCCGGTGCTGGTCCTTAATGCGGACTTCCGGCCGCTGAGCTATTACCCACTGTCACTGTGGTCGTGGCAGGATGCGATCAAGGCGGTGTTCCTCGACCGCGTCAATATCGTTGAGCACTACGATCACGCCGTGCACAGCCCGT
>NZ_JAQGJD010000121.1 GCF_028290785.1 Tardiphaga sp.
TGCCATATTTCGTAACGAGTTCTTTCGCTATCGATGTCCTGATCCGGATATTGTTGTTCTCCTTCATCGGCGTCGCCTGGAATCTGATGGGAGGTTACGCCAAGCAGCTGTCCCTCGGTCACGCGGCCTATTTTGGCCTCGGCGCCTATACGTCGACGATCCTTCAGGTCGATTACGGCATTTCCCCGTGGATCGGCATGGTCGCTGGCGGCTGCGTCGCCATGCTTGCCAGCCTTCCGATCGGCTGGCTTTGCTTCCGGTTACGCGGTCCGTATTTTACGATCGCGACCATCGCCACTGCGCAAGTGTTGATGCTGATCTTCCTGAAATTCAGGGATTTCGCCTGGGGCGCTGAAGGGACCACCATTCCCAATCTCGGAAATGCGCCATGGATGATGCAGTTTGAGGAGAAGGCCGCTTACTACTATGTCATTCTCGGACTGCTGGTCGTTGCGCTCGGTGTTACGTACTGGCTCGAACGGTCGTGGGTTGGCTACTATTTGATGGCGATTGGCGAGGATGAAGATGCCGCCGAAGCGATTGGCGTCGATGCGCCTCGCATGAAGCGATACATCTATATGGCGAGTGCGTTTCTGACGGCACTCGCAGGAACGTTCTATACGCAATACATCTACTTCATCGATCCTGCGACAGCCTTCAGCTTCAACATCTCGATCGAGGCGGCGCTGGTCTCGATCGTCGGGGGAATCGGCACGCTATGGGGGCCCGTCATTGGCACCGTCTTGCTCGAAACGACTTCGGCCATGCTGCAGAGCTGGCTCGGCGGCTCGGCAGGCGGAATTCAGCTGACGGTCTACAGCCTGATTCTGATGGCCGTCATCCTCTGGCGTCCGACTGGAATCATGGGCTTCATTAACGAACAGCGCGCTCGCCGGGCGCGCAAAAACGTCGCGGGGAGTTGACGCGCTATGGCTGACGCTCTCGTTGTTCGTAATCTCAGCAAGCGCTTCGGTGGCTTGCGCGCCGTTCAGGATATCAGCTTCACCGTCCGTGAAAACGAGACGGTGGCGCTATTGGGTCCGAACGGAGCAGGCAAGACCACCAGCTTCAACCTGATCACCGGATTTCAAACGCCCGACAGCGGTTCGGTCGTGGCGTTTGGCAGGGAAATCGCGCGTCTGCGCCCTCACGTCGTCTGCTCTCACGGCGTTGCGCGCACCTTTCAGGTCGCAAAGCCGTTCGGCGCGATGACGGTGCTTTCGAATGTGATGACGGGAGCGTTCCTGCATCACAAGGGAATGGCGGCTGCTCGGGAGAAAGCGATGGAAGCCATCGACTTTGTCGGGCTGGGACCCCGCCAGTCGATGCCGGCGCGGGATCTGACAACAATCGATCAGCGTCGTCTTGAAATGGCCCGGGCGCTGGCAACCGAGCCGCGGTTGCTGTTGCTGGACGAAGTGATGGCGGGCCTCAATCCTTCCGAGATCGACCAGGCCGTCGCCCTTGTCCGGAAGCTCGCCTCCAAGGGTCTGACGATCGTCATTGTCGAACATGTGATGCGGGCGATCATGGCGGTGGCGGACCGAATGGTCGTGCTGGATCACGGTCAGAAAATCGCGGAGGGATCGCCCAAGGAGGTGGTTGCCAACGCGGACGTCATTCGTGCCTATCTCGGATCTGAACATGTCGCCGAATCGGCCCCTGGAGTTGCATCGTGATCGAATTATCGGGAGTTAGCGCACGCTATGGAGCGGTACCGGCTATCGCGGATGTCACGATAACGGTCGGGAAGGGCGAGGCGGTCGGGCTACTGGGCGCAAACGGCGCAGGCAAGAGCAGCACCCTTCGCGTCATCTCGGGTCTGCTGCGACCCACCTCCGGGTCCGTGAAGCTGGAGGCAGAAGATATTTCGAGCCTGCCGCCCCACAAGGTGGCCGCGCTGGGCATCGCGCATGTTCCGGAAGGGCGACGAGTGTTTCCTGAAATGACCGTTGAGGAAAACCTCGAGATCGGTGCTTACGTTCCAGCGGCGAAGGTCGATCGCCGTCGAACCATGGAACTTGTCTATAACATCTTTCCGCGTCTCGCCGACCGTCGCATGCAACTCGCTGGAACGATGAGCGGCGGCGAGCAGCAGATGCTGGCGGTCGGGCGCGGCCTGATGTTGAAGCCGCGGCTTCTCATGCTGGATGAGCCGTCGCTCGGTCTTGCGCCGGTGATGTGCGATGTTCTTTTTGAAAAAATTCGCGAAATCCACGCCATGGGGACGTCGATCCTCCTGGTCGAACAAAACGTCAGTCGTGCGCTAACGTTGGTTCAGCGTGCCTACGTGCTCGAAAGCGGGCGCGTCATCATGCATGGCGAGAGCAAGGAATTGGCGACAGACAAGCGCGTCCAAGCGGCGTATCTCGGTCTTTAGGGTTGCTGAGCGGAGCGCAGTCTGACGATCTATCTGTGAGAAATGTCTCAATTCAGCAATGCCACGCGAACGGCAGCACTTGGCGGATATTGTTGAAGAAGACCGACTTGGACCGGTGTTGATGATCTGCAACGCGGAGGCGCTGCTCGCGCTTCATAACTGGCGCTCGCGATCTCGCTGTGGATGAGGTGATAACTGAGATACATTAGTGGTCCCGGAGGCCATCTTCACAAGTACTACCGGGGCAACCGATTTAATGTAGTCGCAATGCGTTCACTCATAAGCGTGAGCGCTGCCTCCCGGCACGAGTATTCGTGCTTCAACCAAAAGCTGACGGCTATCGCATTCCGGACAGGGGGCGTCGGGGCATATCCCAGGCTTCGGTGACGAGTTGTTCTACCGCACGGTGTGTCGAGGCCGCGCACCTATTTCTAGGCACACGTCGCTTCGCGCTATTTTTGTTAGAAGCGCGTAAGCAACTGCAAAAGACGCCCATTCAAGGCCGGCGAAGACACATAAGTTGGCTCGAAAGTGAAAAGCCATCGCGTTTCTCAATTCCACCAGCTACGTAGGCGCAAGCAACGGCTCGGGAAAAATATGCAACATGTGGAACTTAATGAAACTGACCAGCTTGTAGCATCATCAATTCCTGGAGGCGGTCATGCACGGCATAATTTATCTGGTGGGGCTGGTAGTGGTGATTTTGGCAATTTTGTCCTTCTTCGGTCTTCGTTAAAAGGGGATGGAGATGTCATTGGAAACAGCGGTTCCCGCGCCGCGGGAAGAGTCGGCACCGAAGCATATTCAATGGTCTCCTATCGTTCTAGGCGCATTGGCTGCGACGGCACTGTCGTTCATCTTGGTCACGTTCGGCGCGACAGTAGGATTGGGAGTTACATCGGCGGCCCCGACCTGGCGTGATACTTCCGCAGCTCTGTGGATTCTCTCAGGCATTTATCTGATCCTGCAAGCTGTTCTGAGTTTCGCGTTTGGTGGCTACATTGCCGGCCGCGTTCGAACATCCAGCACTACCGAAACAGCCGACGGGGTAGAGCACGCAGACGGTCTTCACGGATTGGGCGTATGGGCGCTGGCCGTCGTCATGGGCGCTGTATTAGCATCGTTGATTGGCGGAGCAGCTTTGCCCCGTTCCTCATCATCCGCAGTGACGACGCGTACGAGCGCGGCGGAACCGGTGTTAAGTTATGAACTCGACCGGCTGTATCGCGCCGGACGCCGAGCTCCGAATATCGATTTGAGCACGGAGCGCGCCGAAGCCGGTCGAATCCTCCTTACCGCATCCGGCCATGATGCCATGAGTGCGGAAGACAGGAGTTATCTTATCCAACAGGTTGGCGCGACGACCGGTTTAGCATTGCCAGACGCTGAGAAAAGGGTCGATAGTGTCATAGCAAAATCCCAAACGGCGATCGCGCGATCACGACGCAGTACCGTCATCCTGGCCTTCTCCATAGCGACCGCAGTTCTCCTCGGCGCCGCTGCTGCCTGGGCCGCTGCTTGCGCCGGGGGGCGGAATCGCGATGGTGCACCTTTGCCTTTATGGATGACCCACGCCAATTCACTCGATCGACGTCGTACCGTTTTGCCCTAATGGTAGCATAAAAGAAGGTCTTGTGATTTTAAAGAGGCGTCCATGCCCGCGCTGCTTGCCTATCTGATCGCCCTCACCGTTCTGATTTGCGGCAGTTATAGTGGATTGTCCCTTATTTCCGCTCGCGATCCATCCAGCCTGACGCAGGACCAGAAAGCCAAGCTCGCTAATAGAAAGAAATTCGAGCGGGAAGCTGCTACTCGCCTGGGCACAAACGACGCGGTCGAGGAAACGATCGCCAACGTGGTGGCCGGACCGAAGCCCGAGAACGAACTGCCGAAACCTACTGCTGCACTTTCTGGCTCATTGTCGAGTGCGGCTCCTAGTCCTCCTGGTCGAGAGATTGGCGTTCTTGCGCCCCCAAAGCCGTCTGCAATCGTTTCCGGCGATACCAAGACGACAGGAATTCCAGCCACAGCGACGCCAGACACGGCGGCCCGTTTGCCTACCGCTAGTGCGGCCGTTGCCGACGTCGCCGAAACTACGACGGCTGCGCCCCCGGCGCCCGGCGAGTCGTCGCCTACCGCAAAGTCTACGGCATCAAGTCTGCAGGTAGTGGACCGTTATCCATCCGCTTCCGCAGATAACTCGGTACAGTTGGCTGCAGCGGAGAAGCCGAGCCGAAAGACCCGCAAGGCTTCTCAACGCCGGAAGCTAGTGTTGATGACCCTGCAGACGATACAATTTGCGGACGGCCGGCTCGGCCAGCGGCTAGTACCGTTGCAGTCGCGGCGTCAGTCTAGAACCATCACACGGCTGTCGGGGTCGGAATGGCTCGACGACACATTTAATTAGAAATACTCGCCTCATCCGATCGCGGCATTTGGCGCCTAGGGGAGACCCATGCGATCATCTGGCAGGACGACACCACCAGGAAGTTGTTGATCCGCTTGGTCTTGGTGCCGCTGGGACCTGCCGCAGGGAAGGATCGTGTTTGATCGTTACCGGTCTTCGGGCGCGGAACGTTTATTGAGGCAGGCGTCGCTTTTGATGAGAGACCGGCGGCGGCGACGTGAGTGGGGCCGCCGGAGGCAAAAAGCCGGCGGCCCTGCGCGTAATTGAAATTGTGGAAAAGGCGAAAGCCTAGGCCCAGCTGTACGCGACCGCAGATCGTTTCAATTTTGGCAAAATGCATCTGCACGCTGCCGCACATGTCTGCGAATATTTGACGATCGTTGCGTCGGCCGGGCAGGTCTGAATGACGAATGATCCTTCAAGCCGTCGATGACATCGACGAGACCGGCCTCTTCGGCATGCCTTCAGACGCCGTCTTCCGTCGGGAAGGTCCGGCTCATTTATCTCTGTACTCAAACAGCGCGTAAGGCATGTGACACTTCCGATCACTCAACGTGCCTAGCGTACTAGAGTTCAGTCAGGCGGCGTGGAGCTGCCTTACCAGCCCAGCGTGCCGGCGCCGCCCTTGAAAGGGCCGACGATCCGCGAGGTGATCCAGCCGCCGTAGAAGTCGCCTTCCTGCGCCTGGACCTGTTCGTCGCCGACCCGACACTCGTCGACGTGAGAAGCGTAGAAGGCCAAATGGCCGGCGATTGCCTCGAACCCCGGGGTAGGCTTGTCATAGCTCCATGCGGCCTTGTAGGACCGTCTGGTGCCGACCGCGATGGACCAGTACCTGGCATGCCCCTTGAACTCGCACCACGACGACCCCGGCGCCTCTTCGATGAAGCGCTGCACGATATCTCCGGGCGGAATGTAGTAGACGGGCGGATGGCTCGTCTCCAGCACGCGAAAGCCGACGGTCGTGTCTGCGATTGTCTCGCCGGCGAACAGCACGCGAAGACGATCGGATGTTTGTTCCAGGCGGGGAGGTCTCGGATAGTCCCAGACGGACTCCTGGTCTTCGCCAGGCTGCGTGATGGACGGCGGTCTCATGTCGTAGACTTTCGCTGCGAGGAGGATCGGCGAAGCAACGTACGGCCGTTCGCAAAGTTCAGGCCGAACGTCGCGATGAAGTGATCGGTTCGCGCGCTGTTGAGATTGCCGAAGGGCGATCTTGCGCAATACCATCACAAAACGTTGCAAAGACGGAGTTCCCCATGCCCATCCAGATCGTGATGGATCGCACGGGCGACGCCCGGCACGCTTTCGACGCCGGTGATCGCGCTGCGATCGAAGAAGCCAAAGCGAGATTCTCGGAATTGACCGACGCCGGATATACCGCTGCCGTCCGTACCGGTCCCGGTCAGCAGCGCATCATCCGGGCCTTCGATCCCGACGCCAAAGAGACGTTGTTTTTCCCAAGACTTGTCGGCGGTTGAAGTCGTGAGCGACGACATTTCCACGTGGCCGTTCATGGTGGCGATGGCCACCATGGCGACGTTTCTGGCTGAATGGTCGATACTTGCCCTTTGGCGCTGGCATCGCGGCGGCGCGTCGAGGCTCTTGGCTTCCGACCGAGAGGCTCGCGGCATGAAGCTTCTCCGGGAATGGCTCTCACCCGAACAACTGCAGAGCTTCGACCGCCATGGCCATTTCGACATCGTAGGAAGTGAGACGGCGACCCGCTACAGAATCCATGTCGGTACGGCATTGAACATCGAACAGTTGAAAGAGAACGGGCGGCCGTTCTGCGCCTGGTGCGTCGTTCCGAAAGGCGAATTGGTCGCGGGAGACGTCATGCTGGCGCAGAAGATCGCGCTCGAAACCAACGAAAGAGCGACGCTATCCGTCGCAATCCGTTATGCCGGCGCCAGAAGCCGCAGGATGTTTGACGGCTGAGGCGTCGCAGCCGTGCCGGCATTTTTCAGCCGCTCGATTTCGCTTTCCGTACCGCGGACTCCAACTTCGCTCTGGCCCGTTCCCAGCGCTCATCTTCTTCCCGGGCGCGCTGTTCGATATCGTCTCGCTCGGTGTCAATCGCCGCAACGTTGCTCGCATGGGACCTCTCGGCTTCGCGCAGCGCCTCCTGAGCCTTCGCGACGGCTGCCTCCCTGCGGTTTCGCTCCTTTGCTTCGGCAGCCTCCTCCTTGCGCCGGGCGCCTGCCCGCGTGCGCTCCTCGCGTTCGAAGACGACGGCGGCAGCCTTCGTTTCCTGGGCTCTCTTGGCACCGACCTTCCCCGTCGGTCGCCGAGGCTTCGCGTCGGACTTCGTCGCCTTGGAGGACTTGGGCGGAGATGCCAGGTCCGCCGGGAGGTCGGCTTGCTCCTTGAAGGGTCCGGTCGTGCCCACCGGGCGCCGCAGAACGACGCCTGGGCGCTTCATGGTCGCGGCGACCACATCTGCGTCGTCCACCTGTCTGGCGAAGCCTTGATGGAAGAGGTTGCTGTTGGCACCCCATGCTTCCAGTGCAGCCTTCATCGACGGAACGGCGACGGCCATGTCGAAGAACCCGATCGACGTCCGGTAGGTTTTGAGCGCTCTCGTCATGGACTCTAATCGTCGGCTGCGACGGTATCGTCGCGCAGGCCCATGCCGTCCTCCAGACGATCTTCGGCCGACACGACGTCGTCGCGATCCAGCACCTCCAGGAGTCTCTGCACGGTTCGCTTGCTGTCGTGCGAGCCGGGCTTGACGTACTTGGAGCGAAGAATCTGGGCGGCTCGCGGTGCCGAGATCGCCGGTATCTGATCGCTCGCCAGATTGTTCATGGATCGCTCCTTACGCTGATTGCTGGATATTGAACGGTCTTGCGGCATCGCTTCTAGCGGTTCCAGACTTAACACTTTTCGCGGGCATCAATGTTAATATCAAGCATTCGTTGCAATGCTTAGCGATGCCGGTAATTTTTCATGCACCGGACATTGCCAGACGCCCGGACCCAGCGTGGCGTGGCCGTCGGGCGATCATATTCCGCTCGGCGGCTTCGTTCCTCAGCGAGGCATTGCGCATGATTACTGGTAAGCAAGAGCACTATCGATTGCTTCGCTTGCAGCCACGCCCGCAGTGGAGTTTGGCATGGCACGTCTGGACAATCATTATTCCACGACGATCCATTACTGGTCGCCTTGTGCGCGGCCGCGTTTGGCGGCGCCATGATGGACGCCGGTGGATATATAAAAAAATCGCCGCGTCCTGATGGATCAGCACAGACTCCACGTTTCCAGTGTCGTCTACACATTGGTAGTGATTGCGATAGCTGGCTTTTGGGCATGGTATTTATTTTCACATGCCGATCGGAGTTTCGCGCAGCGCGCTGCGCCCTCAACGTCTGCTTCGCGCGATCCTCATCGTGCCGCCGGATGCGCCGTTCAAGACGCTGGCTGAATTGATCCACGCCGCCAACGCCACGCCGGATGCCTTGAGCTACAGTTCCGCCGGCGTCGGAAGCTCGACAGGCATTGCGGCCGAACTGTTCAAGCAGCTCACCGGGTCGAAGATGGTGCTGGTGCCACATCGCGGGCTGCCTGAATCGCAGATCAGCATCATGCGGGGCGATACGAATCTCGCGTTCACCTTCTTCAATGTCGGCGGCGACCTTATCCAGTCCGGTAAGCTGCGCGCGTTGGCCGTAACCGGCAACGCGCGCCTGCCGCAATTGCCGGACGTGCCCACATTCGCCGAGGCCGGGCTGCCGAGCTTCGTCTACGATAGCTGGTTCGGTATGCTGGCTGCCGCGGCAACGCCCAAGCCGATCGTCAGCCAGATCGCCCGGGACCTCGCGGAGGTCATGGCCGATCCGGCGATCGGCAACCAGTACGCGGCGCAGGGCGTCAGGCTCACGACGTCAACGCCAGAGGCGTTTGAGGCCGAGCTGCGTAGCGATGCCGAGCGCTATGGCAAGCTTATCGTAGCCGCTGAGTCGATGCCGCGCTGATTTCAAATAAAAGGGGGCGGGGCCCTCGCTGGACTGAACGACGCCTTGGCGTAGCGAGCGAGCGACCGGGCGGATGTGGTCGATCGCTGGAAGGTGGAATACTGCCGAACTGAATAAACTATCTGGCGGCGCCTGTCTCTGCGTTCAGCGTCGCGCCGTCACGCAGGAATGCACCAATGGCTTCGAGAAATGCTTTGGGCGCCTGCAGGGGCGGGACGTGGGCGCAGCCCTTCAGCACATGAAGGCGCGCGATCGGTAGCAGCTCGCGGAGTTCCTCCGACATTGGCGGCGGGGTCGCTTCGTCCTGATCGCCGACCATCACGAGGACCGGCACCGTTACCTTCGACAGATCCGGCCGCAGGTCGAGCCCTGCCAGAGACATGCAAGCAGCGTGAAACACATCGACGTCCGTTTGCAAGAAGGCCGTCTCGCGCTCTCGCATCAATTCGGGGTGCGCTTCCTGATAGTCCGGGGCAAAAAGCCGGCGCATGGCGACAGGCGTGATCGCAGCCAGTCCCTTGCCCCGCGCGGCAGCCGCCATGTTTCGAAAAGCTTCGCGGCCCGGTTCGGAGAACGCGGCGCCGCAATCCGCCAGCACCAGCCGCGCCGCAATGCCGGGATGACGGATCGCCATCTGCAGCGCGACAAAGCCGCCATAGCCATTACCGAGAACCAGCGCGTTCTCTCCGGTCGTCGCTTCGCGTACGAACTCCGCCATGCGATCGGCGACCGCGGCGAGGCCGCCCTCGACGGCGTGCGACGCGCCAAATCCCGGCAACTCCGGCACGATCACGCGAAATGATTTGGTGAGAGCCGGCACGATGCGGTCGAAACTGCTGCGGTCCGAGAGCAGCGAATGAAACAGCACCAGTGGCGAACCGTTGCCGGAAACGCTGGCGTTCACGGTTCCATCGGCAAAAAGCTGGTCCATTTGAAGTCTCTCCGTTCGCTACTGGCCTAGTGATACGGGATTTTCCGGCCACTTCAACCCATTTGCGGATTGACGTGATATTTCACGTGTGTCAGTTTGGTGGGAAGAAAATGGACACAAACGATGCTTTTGCGAGATAATATCTACGATTTGCTGCGCGATGATATTCTCACCTGCCGCTTCGCGCCGGGTGATGATATGCGCGAGCAGGATCTCGCGGAGCGTTACGAGGTTAGCCGGCAGCCGGTTCGCGAGGCCTTGCTGCGGCTGGAGCGCGAGCATCTGGTGACAGTGCAGCCGCGCCAGGGCTACCGGGTCAATCCGATCTCGCTCAGCGATGCGCGAGATCTGCTGCGCTTCCGACTGGCACTGGAGCCGGCCTGTGTCGCCGAGGCGATCGAGCACGCGCCCTCCGAGGTTCTGACGGCCCTTGACGAATTCCGGACGTTCATCGGCAACCGCGAAGAGTTCATCACCTATAATCGCGCCTTCCACACCGCGCTGGCCTATGCCTCCGGCAATCGCCGCATGGCGGTCGCCGCGTGCGATCTGATCGGGCAGGCCGACCGGCTGGTCCGTGTCAGTCTGGCCAACGTGAGGGGCCACGACCCTGCGCAGCTCGTTGCCGAGCATGCTGATCTGATCGACGCGATGCAGCGCCGCGATGGCCGAACGGCCGCCCGGATCATTCGGGCCCACATCCAGAAAACCGAGAAGCGCGTCTTGCCGGCCTTGGCCAGGAACGCGGTCATTATCTAGGGAGGCAGTCATGAATATCCCCGCAACTGCGGCGTCGCTGGACATCGAAACTCACGGCAATTTTGTCGATGGCAAGCAGGTCGAGGCCGGCAACGGCACGCTGCTCGACGTGCGCAACCCGGCGACGGGCGAAATTATCGCGCGCATTCCGAATTCCACGGCGGCCGATATCGACCGCGCCATGAAGAGCGCGCGTGCCGCCTTCGAGGGCCGCGAATGGGGCGGCATGGACATTCGCAGCCGTGCCCGTCTGGTGAACCGCCTCGCGGACGCGTTCGAGGCCAATCTCGATACGCTGTACCGACTTGAGACGCTAAACAACGGCCGCCCTCTCAACGAAACCCGCGCGCAGCTCGGCCGCTTGCCGGACTTCTTCCGCTATTTCGCTGGCCTCGCGCTGTCGCGGCGGGATTCCGTGATTCCTGTCGAGGGCGACTATTTGAATTACACGCTGCGTACGCCGATCGGCGTCGTCGCCAACTGCACGCCGTTCAATCATCCGCTGATGATCATGTGCAAATCGCTGGCCGCGGTTTTGGCGTCGGGTTGCACCACGGTGGTGAAGCCCTCGGAATATACTCCGCTGACGACGCTGAAGCTGGCACAGATCTTCGCCGACGCCGGCCTGCCGAACGGCGTGTTCAACGTCGTGCTCGGCCTTGGCCAGAGCGCCGGCAAAATGCTGGCCGAGCATCCCGATATTAACAAGCTGGTGCTGACCGGCGGCACCGAAGCCGGTCGCATCGCTGGCGCCGCCGCCGCCAGGGTATTCGCGCACCAGACCATGGAGCTTGGCGGCAAGACGCCGGTGATGGTGTTCGACGACTTCGACATCGACCAGGCCGTCAATTATGCAGCCTTCGGCGCGTTCATCGGCGCCGGGCAGACTTGCGTGTGTGCTTCACGGCATATCGTGCAGGACACGATCTATGACGAGTTTGTGGAGAAGCTGCAGCGCAAAACCGAGTCGATCCGGATCGGCGATCCCTTCGATCCAGCAACGCAGCTTGGGCCGGTGATCTCGGCCAAGCAGCGCGACCGCGTGCTGATGTACTCGCGGTTTGGTCATGAAGACGGCGCGCGGCTCGTCACGGGTGGCACTGCCGCCGATGTTGCGGGTCACCAGGGCGGATATTTCGTTAAACCGACGGTGTTCGCTGACGTCCGTGCCGACATGCGGATCTTCCAGGAAGAAGTGTTCGGACCGTTCACCTCGGTCACACCGTTCAAGGACGAAGTCGATGCGCTGCGACTCGCCAATGACTCGCCGTTCGGCCTGGCTGCCGCGATCCGTACCCGCGATGTCGGGCGCGCCCACCGCGTCGCGTCGCGCGTTCGCGCCGGTATTGTTTGGGTCAACGATCATCACCGTCTCGATCCAGCCTCGCCGTGGGGTGGCGTCGACGACAGCGGAATCGGCAGCGAGTTCGGCACCGAGAGCTTCGACGATCACTTCAACACTAAGAGCGTGATGGTGGCGACTGCGGAGAAAGACTTTGATTGGTATCGCGACACGGCGGGCCAGAAGCGCCTGAACTAATCACGGAACGGACGGCTGCAAAAGTCCAAAGAGGCGCAGCCGTCCGGATCACCAACAACACAGGGGAGAGACGCCAATGCCGACTTCAGTCAACGCCGGAGGCCGCCTCGATCGGCTTCCGATCGGACCGTTTCACTACCGCATCATGACCCTGATCGGTATTGGCATGTTCTTCGACGGCTTTGACATCTATCTTGCCGGGACGGTGCTCGGCGTGACGTTGAAGACCGGATTTTCCACGCTTGGCCAGAACGCCATTTTTATCTCGGCGACTTTCGTCGGCATGATGGTGGGCTCGTTCGGTACCGGCTTTCTAGGCGACCGCTTCGGCCGTCGCTTCAGCTACCAGTTCAACCTCTTGCTATTTGGTCTGGCCTCGCTCGCCGCCGCCTTCGCGCCCACCATGACCATTCTGATCGTTTGCCGCTTCTTCATGGGCGTCGGGCTCGGGGCCGAGAACGTGGTCGGTTATTCCACCATGACCGAGTTCGTGCCGGCCAAGTCTCGGGGCAAGTGGCTTGGGCTGATGGCGGTCTGTGTCGTCACCGGACTGCCGGCCGCGTTGCTCGTCGCGTCCTTCGTGGTGCCGCAGTTCGGCTGGCGGGCGATGTTCGTGCTCGGCGGCGTGGGAGCGCTGGTGGTCTGGTATCTGCGCAAGAGCCTGCCGGAATCGCCGCGCTGGCTCGAAGCCGTCGGCCGAAAGGAAGAAGCGGAAGCTCTGATGCAGAGCATCGAGCGCCAGGCCGCGCAGGGACGGTCGCTGCCAGCCCCGGCCTTGGCGCCGGCGGTGGCGCCGTCCGGCGATCTGGCTACTTTGTTCACGCAGCCGCTGCTGGCGCGCATGATCGTGGGCTCGGTGTGCCTGATCACCATCAACACGCTGCTGTACGGCTTCGTGACCTGGCTGCCGGTGTTCTTCATTAAACAGGGGCTCAGCGTGGCCACGTCGTTCAGCTACGCGTTGCTGATGGCGCTGGGCGCGCCGGTCGGTTCGGCCATCGGCGCGCTGACGGCGGATCGCTGGGGCCGCAAGCCCACCATCATCGGTTCGTCGCTGGTCACCGTGGTGCTCGGTATCATCTATCCGATGATCTCGGATCCGATCCTGCTGCCAGCGGTCGGTTTCCTGCTGACAATTCCGATCTACGTGCTTGTGGCGCTACTATTCGGCATCTACATTCCCGAATTGTTTCCCACCGAAGTGCGGCTGCGTGCGTCGGGCATCGTCAACACGCTTGGCCGTGGCGCCACCATCGTGACGCCGTTCCTGGTGGTGATGCTGTTCGAGGCGCGCGGCGTCGCCGGCGTGATGTCGCTGATGATCGGGCTGTTGATCGTGCAGATCGTCACCGTCGCCGGGCTCGGCATCGAGACGCGGCATCGCCGGCTTGAAGAACTGAAGGGCGAGGAGCCTGCGCCTGTCGCGCTGAAGGAGACGCCCTGATACCGTCACATCGACAGCCCCACGACGCATCCGGCGAGCAAACCTGCCTGCTCGCCGGATCGAAGTCGCCGCCGTCGAATGCGATAATCATCAAGCCGGCCGCGAGCGTCCGCCGTCCCGCCGGGAGTTGTTGAGTCGGTTGTTCGCCTGACATACTTGACGTCACACGATCGACCTTGCCCCGGTTCCCGGGGATCGACGGGTCCCGATAGTGGTGTTGAAAACTCCACGGCGTGCTATCTTGGATTAGAAAGGGCCGCGATGTCCGTGGCCGATCAGAACGCATGGCGTCATCAGATCAAGCGACCGCCGTCGTGCGACGGGTCCGCAGACGCAGGAACTGGTCGCTCCCGATTTTAGCGGCGGGCCTGCTGCTGTTCGGCGCGGCCGTGGGCGTCTGGCACTTCGCGTTTAAGCCGGTGGTGTTGCGCGTTGCCGTCGGGCCGGCGGGCAGCGAGGACCACAAGCTGATCCAGGCGCTCGGGCAGGCATTCGCGCAGGACGGCAGCCCGGCGAGGATCGTGGCAATGCCCACCGAAGGAAGCGTCGAGAGCATAGCGGCGCTCGAAGGCTCAAAGGCCGAGCTGGCCGTCGCCCGCGGCGATCTGAATCTGCCGCGCGATGCGACGTCGGTGGCGATCCTGCGCAAGAATATGGTGGTGCTGTGGTCGCCGTCCGGCCTTGCGGCCAAGGGGTCGAAGAAGGAACCGGCGGCGAAGATCAAAGGCATCGACGGCCTCGCTGGCAAGCGCGTTGGCGTGGTCGGCCGGACCCCGGCAAATGTGGCGCTGCTGCGGGTGATCCTCACGGAATCCGGCGTCGATCCGGACAAGGTGACGGTCGTCCAGTTCGGGGTCGGCCAGATCGCCGAACTGACGCGCGATATGAGCCTCGACGCCTTCATGACCGTCGGACCGCTCGACAGCAAGATCACTGCCGACGCCATTGCGGCCACCGCCCGCGCTCGCGGTGAGCCGAGGTTTCTGCCGATCGAAGTTTCCGAGGCGATCGCGCAAAAACATCCGATCTATGACGCCGAAGAAATTCCAGGCAGTACTTTTAATGCGTCCCCGGCACGTCCCGATGACAAGATCGACACGGTCAGCGTCAATCATCTGCTGATCGCGCGGAAGGCACTGTCGGAATCCACTGTTGGGGCTTTCACCCGGCAATTGTTCGCCGTGCGCCCGTCGCTGGCCAGAGACCTGCCGAGCGCAGCGAAAATCGAGAAGCCGGACACCGACAAGGACGCCGCATTGCCGGCCCATCCAGGCGCCGCCGCCTATATCGACGGCACCGAGCGCACCTTTTTGGAAAAATACAGCGATTTTCTTTGGGGTGGCATCCTGCTACTGTCTGGCGTCGGCTCCGGCGGAGCTTGGTTGCGGCATTATCTAAAGCATAACGAGCGCGACAAAAACGCCCGGCAGCGCGACCGATTGTTGCAGACCATCGCCGAGGTGAGGCAGGCGGACACGGTGGACGATCTGGCGCGAATGCAGGACGAGGTCGACGAGATCCTCCGCGAAACGTTGGATGCCTACGACGACGGTGCCATCGAAGCAGGTGATCTCTCCGCCGTTGGCCTAGTGCTGGAGCAGTTCCGTCATGCCTTGTCCGACCGGCGGGCAGCGCTCGCCGCGATGCCGGCCAAACAGCAGATATACTTGAGGTAGTCCGCGATGGATGCATCTCGGGAACGCCGGCGTGCTGAAGATAGCGAAGCGGTCGGTCCCGCATTTGGCGCTGGGTTTTCTCGAGCGATATGCCGATCTCGACGGTCCGGAGGACTTGCGGCGCACTCTACGATGGGCGCGACTGGTAAGCTTTGGTCGCCGAGACACGCCTCTCATCCGTCGCTGATCTGCTTGCGAACATCGGTACAGGCGCGGGCTGGCCGGCGGCGTTGGAAACGTCATGACCTAGCGCTAATCTTCGAACTCCTGATCGAAAGCAGGTATTTCCAGCCAGGAGACCAATTGTCAAAAGTGCGCTTCTGGTACGCATAATCGGCACCGCCTGCACTTAGTCGGAACGGCACGGCCGGAACTTTATAACAGCGGAGTGATTGGCCCCTATCGCGATGGCCGGTGCCTCAAATGCAAATCAGTCCCGTGTTGCCACCTGACCGCAGTAGATCGACCGATGAACTCATCGGCCTGCTCAGCATAGTGGCGAGCTCTATCCTCGCCGG